>CAJMQA010000026.1 GCA_905215395.1 uncultured bacterium
CCGTTCCTGTTTTACATTAGAAACATGGAATACGTCGTTCATGTAGAACATAGCTTTCAGTCGTTTGATGCCGCAACGCTGTAATTTTGCTGTACCGAATTCATAAGAAAGATTCAGTGTGGCTAATTCAAGATAATTATAGTCTTCCACAAAACGGGAAGTGGGTTTTGTCCGGTAACCGATATTAATTCCTTGTGAATCTTCTGAGAAAGCGGCAAAGCGAACACGATCTCCCGGTTTTTGCCAACGCTGCTCAAAGGCCCGTTTGTCGGCATTATAACGCGGGTCAATATCCTGCACTTTATCTACCAGAGTTTGATTATACATCTGGCCACCGATGCGGTAGCGGAAGGTCATATTTAGTGATAAGCCTTTCCAGGTAAAATTCGTTCCGAAAATACCTTCCAGATCCGGGTCGGTACATCCTCCGATGACATAATTATCGGACGACCAGTCGGATACAATCTTTCCGTTCCGGTCTAGAAAAAGTTCGTTTCCCGTAGCCGGATCGATACCCAGGGAACGGTTTACCCAAATGGAATTCATGGAAGCGCCTTCCACATAGCGTACACGTGGACGGTTTATTCCTGTCATGCTTTCCCATTCCGAAGCGGAAAAATCATTTTTGTTGGCATCCGCTTCTTTATCCTGTGTTTCATTGTAGGCTTTCAGCGCATTTGATATCTTTAATAATTTGTTTTTATTGTGAATAGCGGAACCGTTTACGCTCCAGAAAATTCTTTTTGCTTGGTTACGGATCAAAGTGGCACGCAGGCTTAATTCATAACCCCGGTTTTCCACTTCGCCAAGGTTGTCCATATAAGACGGGAATCCGAGAGATGGAGCCAGGGTTACGGTTGTCAGTACATCTTTGGAAGTTTTGATGTAATAGTCGGCAGAAATATCGATCCGGCCTTTCCATAAAGTCATATCTAAACCGTAATTCTGTTGCCAGGTACGTTGCCATGCCAAATCCCGGTTACCCATTGCTATAACTACGGTACCTATGCCCAAATGATAGCGTTCGCCGGTCAGGTATTCATAAGTGGTGATCGCCTGATAGGGATCGTAGTTCTGGCTACCTGTCAGTCCGTATGAACCACGGATTTTGAATTGCTGTAACCAGTTTGCTTTTTCCATAAAATGTTCGTTGTGCAGATTCCAGCCTAAACCTGCTGACCAGAACGGGGCCCAACGTTTATCCGCACCGAACTGTGAAGAGGCATCCTCACGGAAAGAAAGGTCGAACAAATAACGTTCGTCATAGCTATAGTTCAGATTGCCTAAGAAACCCACCAGTCGTGAGGTATATTCATTTCCTGCGGGTGAACCGTTTTTCTCGTATTGGGTGGCAAAACTGATATAATCCAGCCGTTCATTAGGAAATCCTTCTGCCGTCACTGAGAATTCTTTTGTACGGCTTTGTTGGATGTTCCACCCCAAATTGGAATTAATCACGTGTTTTCGTGCCTGCCAGAAATAACTTAATACTACACTGGCATCGTAGTTGAATACATCTCCGCGTGAAGCCGAATAACTGCCGCGGCGATCGAAATCATCTCCGGTATATTCTGCAAAGTCGGAATGTTTTGCTGGTTTGAAAACATCTGCCGAAGTGTTTTGTAAAGTGAAAGAGAAGTTGCCTTTCAATCGTAATCCTTCGATGATTTGCCAATCGATACCGAAGAGGTTGGTCAGGTCATTATACCGTGATTCGTCCCGCATATCTAGTGTGGCATTGTATAAAGGATTGTAGATTGGCTTTTGGTTTTGTTTCATGTAAATACGATCGTCCCGCTCTATTTCATAGAAGTAATTGCCATGCTCATCTTTATATTTGACATAGGGGTTCAGTTTGGTATATTCGCTGAAACTGCCATAAGGCGAATTGGTAGCTTTCATACGTGAATAGCTCAATTGGTTGCGGAAAGTCAGGCCTTTGTAAATATACTGTAATTCTAATCCCAGACCTAACCGTTCACGTCCAGACTCTTTCATCACGCCTGGAGTGTTGTTGTAGTTTACTTCCATGGCATAGCGAATGTAATCATTACCCCCATCCAGGCGCAAGGAATGTTTATGAGCTACCGTCAATTTGTTCAATGGTTTATTCAACCAATAGGTATTTACCCCTTGACGAATGTTCGCCAGACGTTTGTTATAGGCGTCTTCTAATACGGAGCGGTCTGAATTTTTATCCCGGTTATAGTAGGTTTTCTTCTCGATGTCATACAATCCTGCCAGGGTCTCCAGTTGTAATTTTTCCCATGAATCGCAAAGGTTGTAATCGCTTAGATCAGCCATATAAAATGTCGCATCCCCGTTATAGCTTACTGCCATTTTCCCACTGGCCGGAGCCACGGTCGTAATGACTACTACACCGTTGGAGGCGCGTGAACCGTATATTGCTGTTGCGGCAGCATCTTTCAATAGGGTAATTGTCGCCACCCGGTGAGGATCCATGTCGAATACTTTTTCTGCTGTAGTCTCAAATCCGTCGACAATAAATACCGGCATATTCGGGTTACCGCTGTATTCGTTACGCACGCCGCTAATGCTTCCTGCACCGCGGATCTGAAAATCGGGGATAGCGTTCGGATTGGAGCCTAATTGGTTATTTTCGATTTTTACGAATGAAGGATCAATATTCTGCAGGGCACTCAGGATGTTCTGATTTCCGGCTGTCTGTAGCTCTTCGGCGGTAATTGTGCGGGCAGCTCCGGTAAAGCTGTTTTTAGCCTGATTGAAATATCCGGTAACCACTACTTCGTCCATTTCGGTGGCCTCTTCTTTGAGAATGACATGAATTTCCGTACGTTTACCCACCGTTTCTTCGCGACTTTCCATACCAATCATGCTGAAAACCAGCACATGCTGTCCTTCCGGTAGGTTCAGCGTATATGCTCCTTCGGCATCGGTAGAGGTTCCTAATAACGTTCCTTTCAACCGTACCGTCACTCCGGGCAATGGATTGCGGTAAATGTCACGTACTATGCCGCTTACCCGGACATTTGTTTGCTGTTGCTGAGGAGTTTCGCGCCGCATCACGGTAATCACTTTATTATCGAAAACAAACTGGAGGGAAGTTCCTTCGAACAGACGGGCCAGTACATTGGCAACGCTTTCTTTTTCGGCTTTGATATTCATGCCCTCCATTTTTCCTAATTCCTCTACATTGTAGAGAAAACGAATTCCCGTTTGCTGTTTGATCCGGCTGAATACCTCGTACAGACTCACGTTGTTCAGATTTAGGGAAACTTTCTGGTTTTGCGCCCGGCTGTTCCCGTAACCGGCCAGTACAAAACACAACACAAAAACGCAACACAATTTCATTGTTTTCCAGATTTTCGGATGAATCTTGTCAAATAAATGACCTAACAAACACTTTTTTTTCATAGATTTGTAATGATTAAGTAAAACATCAGAGAAATACACTGCAATTGTATTTATCTGTTTATCGATTACACCGGAATACCGCAACTATTCCGGTGTTTTTCATTTTTCTGTAATGACAATAGTCCGCTCTTCTAGTTTAAATCGTATGCGGGAAGTTTGTTCCAGATAGGTCAGTAATTCCCGGATGTCAGCATATCGCTTGATATCTCCATAAAAGCGCCGTTCTTTCAATTCAGCTTTCCCGAACACCACTTCCACATCATACCAACGTTCCACTTTTTGCATGATGCTTTCCAGGCGCTCGTTCACAAATACCATATCGTTGTTTTTCCAGGCAATGTAAGGGTAGATATCGGTGTCATAAATCTGCATATTTCCGTTTTCCGGGTTCGCTATTCCTACCTGATTTGGTTTTAACTTCATTTCTTTTGCATCTATATTGGCCTGAAAACCAATACTCCCTTGTACCAATACCGCTTCTATCCGGGTAGGAGTGTAAGTATTCAGGTTAAATTCCGTTCCATATACTTGTAAACGATAATTTCCGGTGCGGACAATAAAAGGACGATCGGTTTCTTTTGTTACCTTAAAATAAGCTTCGCCTTGCAATTTCACTTCCCGGATATCAGCTGCAAATTCGACGGGATATTCCAATTCGGTCGCTGCGTTTAGCCATACCCGGGTTCCGTCGCTTAGGGTTATCTGAAATTCTCCACACCGGGGTACTTCGATCCGGTTGTAAATCAATGTCTGTTCATTCTCTTGTATGGAGCGTTGATAATGAATTTCTCCTGAAGTATCCCATTTTACGATACTACCGTTTTGTTCCGTTACTACTGCTTTTTTCCGGGTTAAATCGATTTGTTCGCCAGTAGACAGGGTAAGGCGTGCTTTTGGGGTACCGGGTAAGATTTCTGCGACATTTACTACCGAAGGTTGCAGTTCGTGTTTCCATAGTAATCCACCTGCGACCAGAATAGTCAATATGGCTAAAGCGGCTGCGTAACGCCAGTGATAAAGGAATGGTTGGAACTGCTTATGTTTTAATCGGCTGAATGCAACCTGTTCGTTTATCAATTGTTCTTTCCGGCTCCATCGGATCCATAATACAGCCCGGCAGATTTGCCGGTATATCTTCCGGTGTTGTTCCGATACGGCCAGCCATTCTTCTACTTCTTTTTCTTTCTCCTCCTCTAACTCGTGACGGAAATAGGCGATCAACTGTTCTTCCGGTATTGATGCAGGAATTTCTTTTTTCATAATTATCTGTACTTTTATTAAAGTACCGGATAATCCTGAAAAGGTCTAATAAAAAGGAAAAATTATTTTTTAATTCGGCAAAATAATAAGAAAATAGTAAAATCTTCTGTGCTCAGGTGCTTCTTCAATTTGCGGACAGCATTACCTAATAAGGTTTTTACAGTGGATAGAGAAATATGGTATTTTTCGGCTACTTCCCGGTATTTTAAACCGTCTACAAATACTGCCAGCATGATTTCCTGTGAACGGGGTGGCAATTTTTCGATCTCACTCAATATCCGGGTAATAATATGATCGTGTTTTTCATTGTATTCTTCGAAAGCTATATTTATCTCTTTCAAATCCTGTGTATGCCGGAGTATGTCTTTTTTTTCCAGACGGTGGTAACATTGATTGCGTACTGATACAAGTAAAAAAGAGAATAAGGTGGAACTTTGTAGATCTTTCTTTCTCTTTTTTTCCCAAAGGGTAATGAATAACTCCTGTACAATGTCTTCTGCCAGTTGCATGTCTTCGACAAAAGTATCCGCCCATACAACCAAACGTTTGTAATAGACCCGGAACATCAATTCCATACCTTTCCAATCGCCGGCAGCCAATAACCGGCAGATCTCTTCTTCCGGATGATTTGTGATTTTTTCAGGCGTATACGAGGTCCTCATGTTGCCGGTGATAGGAGTTTAGTTTTCCAGATTATATTCTTTCAATTTGCGGTATAGAGTTCGTTCCGATATGCCCAGATCTTTAGCTGCCAGTTTGCGTTTTCCGTGATTCTTTTCCAGTGCTTTCACAATCAGTTCTTTTTCTTTCTCTTCGATGGAAAAAGATTCTTCGATAACAGCTTCCGTATCCTGAATATGTTCTTCGTGATGATTGAATACCGGGGTTTTGGTGGGTGAAAAATCGGTATGGTCATTTTCATACAGATTCCTCAGCACAAGAGAGGTACTCGGTTCCGGTACGGTTTCGTGAGGTGTCTCGTTTTGCATCAGATCGTAAACCAGACGTTTCAGGTCATTCATGTCTTTTTTCATGTCAAAGAGTATTTTATACAAAATCTCCCTTTCAGAAGCAAAACTGGCATCTGAGCTGTTGTGTCCGGCTGTTAGTGTGGGTAACATCGGATCGTTGTCCGGAATATATTTGTGCAGAGTTTCTGCATTTACCGAACGCTCCTGTTCGATGATGGATATCTGTTCCGTGATATTTTTCAGTTGCCGGATATTTCCGGGCCAGCGGAATTGCTGCAGGATAACTACAGCATCTTCTGTCAGCCGGACCGGAGGCATCCGGTATTTCTCTGCAAAATCGGCTGCAAATTTCCGGAACAACAAAGGAATATCTTCCTTACGTTCCCGTAAAGGTGGAATTATAATGGGAATTGTATTCAGACGGTAGTAGAGATCTTCCCGGAATTTCCCGTTTTTAACTGCCTGGGGTATATCCATATTGGTAGCGGCGATGACACGTACATTGGTCTTTTGTACCTTGGATGATCCGACACGGATAAATTCTCCGGTTTCCAGTACCCTTAACAGGCGGGCCTGAGTCGGTAAAGGTAATTCCCCGACTTCGTCCAGAAATATGGTACCTCCGTCAGTGACTTCAAAATACCCTTTCCGGTCGGATATGGCGCCGGTAAAAGCCCCTTTCTCATGACCGAAAAGTTCCGAATCGATAGTCCCTTCAGGTATGGCTCCGCAATTGACAGCTATGTATTGGGCATGTTTACGGGCACTGTAAGCATGTATGATGCGGGGAAAAATTTCTTTCCCGACTCCGCTCTCTCCTGTGATTAAGACAGAAAGATCGGTCGGAGCCACCTGAGTTGCAACATCAATGGCTCTGTTTAAACCCGGATTATTGCCAATAATTTCAAATCGTTGTTTGATCGCTTGTAAGTCTTCCATAGCTTTAAAATAAACCCATATAAAATCTATGTTCCTGCAAAAATAACAGTTTTTACTGACAAAATTGCATAAAAAGACTAAATCTGGAAACATTTGTATGATATTATAAAGGTTTTATATCATTTGATTTGAGTAGTTTCATTTTCAGATAAAGATTTTTAAATTCTTTTTTGCTTGTTTTTCATCCTTTTGTTCTTTTCATACGTCCTAGTATAGACAGTTTTTATAAATAAGTAATAACTTAAAATTGAAAAAATGAAAAAAAAGGCGTTTACTGTGGCTTTGGTGTTAGGGTTGATATGTATGTTTACCAATGGATTTGCTGATGATTTGCGTAAAAAAGTGGTCGGAAAATGGTATAATCCATATACCTATGAATCGACCGGGGAAATGAGGGGATTTGAATTTAAGAAAAATGGAAAATGTAAAGCATTGGGAATTGCCAATATGAATCTATCTTCCTGGGAAGTGAAAGAGGGGAGACTGATCATCAAAGGAGAGTATCTCAATCCGAAGAGCGGAAAATGGGAAGGTTATCATACATCTGAGAAAATAGATCAGGTGAATGCAGATTCTCTCTATGTGCTTAGTGTTGAAAAACCGATGAAATTGGGTTTCCTTTATATGAGTCCGAAAGCATTGAAGAAAAAGGTCGTTCCGGCTTCCAAAGAGATCGACGGTCAGACGGTCATAAAGAAAAAGTAAATTAAGGTAGGTTTCTTTTGTCCGGTTTCCGGGATAAAGCTGTCGGACCCGTGCGCTTCGTGACGGTCGTATAAGTTTTTCTTTCACTATCAGGGGAACTCGGGCTTTACCCTCAGACACACCCCGATAGCCGTTCAGACAAACTAACACGGACACTCGTCCTCAGCGTTTTTATGGTCCTCTCAGCTTTATCCCGGAAACCTCGGTCAGTGCAACATTGCAGAGTGATTTGAGTCTGACAGTGAAGGAGTTTATTGTTTGAAGAACATGGTGGTAGTCTGCGTATTTTGTTGGCCTCCCGGAACGCTGAATATAACCGATTTAATTCCAGGTTTCAATGATAAATTTACAATGTAGGTTTGCTCTTCTCCCTTTTTAGCTTGAGATAAGCTGGACTCGGCAAATAAGCCAGACCATTTTGTGAGGTGGTATAGGGTTGTTTTAGGAATAATTATGATAATCAATTTCCTTTTTTTTGGAGGAATAGTATATTTTATTATTTTTACCCCTAAAATTGAAAAAAGTGGGGGATGGGTATAAATAGCTTGGTATTTAATTTTTCTTCGGAAAAGAAGTTTAAGGAAGCCTTTTTAGCTTATTATCCCAGATTATGTCTGTATGCTTTCCGCATTTTGAGAAATCAGGGAGAGGCTGAAGACATTGTACAAAATGTGTTTATTTCATTTTGGGATAATCGGGTAACGGTTCAGGACACAGAAGCGATAAAACCATTTCTTTATCGCTCGGTATATAATGCCTGTATGAATTATATCCGTCATCAGGATTATGTAGGTCGTCAGATGGAATATTTTGAAGAGGAAGGAGTTGAGAGCAATGCTTATCTGGTGCGTACAATTGAAAATGAGATCATGGATGAAATTTTCCGGGTCATTGATACTTTACCGACAGAATGTAGTAAAATTTTCAGAATGAGTTATGTGGAGGGGATGGATATTCAGAAGGTTGCAGATCGTTTGGGAATTTCGGTGAATACAGTAAAAACTCAGCGGATGCGTGCCCGTAAATTATTGAAAGAAAGGCTGAAAAATCTTTTTCCTCTTTTTATGCTATTATTTTCTGCATAAAAAATAAATACCTTTTTCACCCGTCGTGTGTTTCTGCGTGTCTTTATAGTATAAATGATGCTTATGGAAAATTACAAACAGTATAGTTACAATAAGGTCATACGTCTGGTGATTAAATATCTGGGGGAAGGACTTTCTCCGGAAGAACGGGAGGAATTTCAGGTGTGGATGGATGCTGATCCTGAGAACCAGGCTTTGGTCGACCGGCTTCAGCAGGAGGAAGAAGTGGCTGAATTATATCCTGTTTATAAAAGCTTTGATGCCAGTCGCGCCTGGTCGAGGGTGCATGGGAAGCTTTTCCGTCTCAGGAATATGATCTGGAGAGGAGTAGCTGCTGCGGTGGTGGCCATGGGATTTTTAGCATATGGGTTATTGGCTCGTCAGGAGTCGCAACCGGAGATACTTGTGGCTGAACAGGTATTATTGCCTGGGAACGGACAGGTGAGTCTGATTTTCGGTTCCGGGCAGAAAGTAGAGCTGAACCCAACCAATTCCCGGATGATACAGGTGGATTCGAATCTGGAAGTAAAGGAAGATTCCGGTTTGGTAGCTTATCAGCGCATCTCCGGTTTAACAGGAAAGGAAAAACATACCCTGACAGTTGGGCGTGGAGCCGAGTATCGTTTGAAACTGGCGGACGGGACGCTGGTGCATCTGAATGCAGATTCAAAATTGACTTATCCGGTAAACTTCGGTACAGATAAGCGGGAAGTAATATTGGAAGGGGAGGCGTTTTTTGAGGTAACGAAAGATCGTGAATGTCCGTTTGTAGTTCATTGCCCGGACTATGATGTACAGGTTTTAGGTACTTCTTTCAATATATCGGCTTATCCGGAAGAGGACTATTCGCATACGACTCTGGTGGAAGGGAAAGTTAATGTTGTGCGAAAAGGCGAGGTATGTCGTTTGACGCCCGGTTATCAAGCCTATGAAAAAGCAGGGAAGATGGAGATCCGGAAAGTGAATCCTTTGGCTTATGTGTCGTGGAGGGATGACCGTTTCGGGTTTGACGATGAATCTATGGAAGTAGTCATGCGGAAACTTGCCCGCTGGTATAATATAGAAGTCTTCTTTGCAAATTCCGATATCCGGGAAATCCGCTTTTCAGGTTATTTGCCGAAGTATAGTAATATTACGAATATCTTGAACATACTTGAATTAACAGCAAATGTGTCGTTTTCCCTGAAGGGTCGTGTGGTGACTGTTATCGGGAAAGAATAGCAAACTAATTTAATTCCGAACATATGAAAATAGTGTCTGATTTATGGGGCAGAAGATTTTGGCTGCCATTGTTACTCCTATGCCTGTGCTTTCCTTTTCCCGGTCATGCCCAGGAGATGAAAAAAGTGAGTATTAAGTTTAAAAACACCCCTGTGACAGAAGCGTTGAATATGCTTAAGATGAAAACCGGTTACGATTATTTTTGTAATAACACAGAGATGGCAAAGTTGTCACCTGTGACCGGGGAATTTCATGACAAACCTATGGAAGTCGTACTGAAGGCTATGTTGAGGAATTCCGGTTATGATTTCCGGCTGATTGATGGTGTGATTGTCATCAAGGCGGAAAAGAAACAGGTTCCGGCTAGTGAAAAAATGGTTTTTACCGGAACAGTTACAGATGAGTCCGGGGAACCATTGGTTGGAGCAACCGTAATCCTGAAAGGGACGACAATTGGAGTTGCTACGGATGCAGCAGGAAGATTCAACCTGGAAATTCCTTATACTGAAGATGTCCGTTTGATTGTTTCTTTTATCGGGATGGAAGAGAAAGAGATTGTTCCCGGCAAAGAGAGACAGATCAATATTCAATTGAAGATGTCCGACGAGCATTTGGGGGAGGTGGTAGTTACAGGGTACGGGAACATCAGCAAAGAGAGTTTTACCGGAAATTCTATCCAGATCAGCAGTGAACAATTGCTGAGGGTTTCTAAGACCAATGTGCTTCAGGCCATACAGTCTTTTGATCCCTCCTTTCGGATTGCAGAGAATAATCAGTGGGGATCTGATCCCAATTCTGTTCCCGAGGTGTATATCCGGGGAAGGTCAGGTATAGGTGTGATGGAGCTTGATAAAGAAGATTTATCGAAATCGGCTCTGGAAAATAATCCGAACCTGCCTACTTTTATTTTGGATGGTTTTGAAGTTTCTGTACAGAAAGTATACGACCTGGACCCGAACCGTATTGCAGATATTACCATATTGAAGGATGCTGCAGCAACTGCCATGTACGGTTCCCGGGCTGCAAACGGAGTGGTGGTCATAACGACCGTTGTTCCTCAGGCCGGAAAACTGTCGGTGTCATATAGTATGACCGGAAAATTGGTGATGCCTGACCTGAGTGATTATAATTTGATGAATGCCCGTGAAAAACTGGAAGCCGAGAAATGGGCTGGCTTATTTGAACCGAATGAGAGTCAGACCGAAGGTATGGGACTGAAACGTTATTATGACAAGTTGAAGCAGATACAGAAAGGTGTGGATACTTACTGGCTTTCTCAGCCTTTGCGGACAGTTTTCAACCATAAGCATTCCCTGATGCTGGAAGGTGGACATCAGGATTTGCGCTTCGGAGTAGATTTTTCTTATACCAATGAGGACGGGGTAATGAAAAAGTCTTTCCGGGATCGGTTTGGCGGAGGTTTTTTTCTGGATTATCGTTTTAAAAATTTGCAGGTTCGGAATTATATCTCTTTTTTTCAGATGAATTCTCAGGAGTCTCCTTTCGGAAGTTTCAGCGATTATACGACGCAGTTGCCTTACAATGAATTTAAAGATGAACAGGGGCGTTATCTGGAAAAACTGGAATCCTGGGGGTCCGGCCGGGATATGGCTAATCCTTTGTATGAAGCCCATCTGAATAATTTTTGCCGGAGCAGATATACAGAATTTATCAATAACCTGAGCCTGAACTGGTACGTCAATGATTACTTGCAGTTCAAAGGCCAATTTAGTATAACCGGACAATATAACGAGGGAGAAGATTTTTTGGATCCCCGCTCAAATAGTGATCAGAATAAAAACAGTGATAAGGAAAGCGGTTTGCAAGGATGGCTGACGGAAAAAAACGGACGCTCTAAAGAGTGGGATTCGAAGTTATTGCTGATGTATAACCGGAATCTGAATCTGCATAGTATTAACTTTACAGCAGGTATAAATGCCCGTTCTACTTTTACCAAAAGCGGTTCTACTGTATACCGTGGATTTTCTTCCGGAGACCAAAGTTCTGCAAACTATGCTGCAGAAGTCTATGGAAAACCTTTGAAAAAAGAAAATACCAAGCGTTTGTTCGGTATGCTGGCAACTTTGAATTATACTTATAATAATGTATACTTATTGGACTTATCCTGCCGGGTGGATGGTTCTTCTGAATTCGGGGCGGATAAACGTTTTGCTCCTTTCTGGTCCGGAGGTGTCGGTATTAATATCCATAATTACCGGTTTCTCAAAGACAATCCTGTTGTGGAGCGTTTGAAGATACGTGCGAGTTACGGACAGACAGGAAAAACCGATTTTCCCTCTTATTGTGCCTTGACTTCTTACGAGATCTTGTTGGATGACTGGTATAAAACCGGATTCGGCGCAGCCTTGCTGGGAATTGGAAACCGGAGCCTGACCTGGGAAAAAACAAATACCGTGGATGCCGGTTTTGATTTGAGTCTGTTCCGGGGATTGATCGATTTGCGGGCCTCCTGGTACAATAAAAAAACAATAGATTTGATTACCGATCTGACTTTACCGTTGTCCTCCGGTTTTTCTTCCTATAAGGCCAATATGGGGGAGGTACAAAACCGGGGATTTGAGTTGGAATTCCGGAGTAATCTTGTACAGACCAAAAATGTAAATTTTTCGGTATATGCTAACTTATCACACAATAAAAATAAAATTCTGAAAATCTCAGAATCCTTGAAACAATACAATGCCCGGGTGGAGGCAGAATTTAATGAGTTCCTGTCAACTTCAGAAGACCTTAAATTTACAAAGCCTTTGATGCAATATGCTGAGGGTGGTTCTCTGACAGCCATTTGGGGGATGAAATCATTGGGAATAGATCCCTCCAACGGAAAAGAGCTTTTCCTGACTCCGGCTCAGACAATCTCATACGACTGGAATTCCCGGGATCAGGTGATCATTGGGGATACAGAGCCCAAGGCCCAGGGAGCTTTCGGGTTTAATCTGAGGTATAAAAATTTTACTTTGTTTACCTCTTTTATGTATGAATTCGGAGGGCAACGATACAATGAAACACTGGTGCAGAAAGTGGAAAATGCAGATGTCCGGTATAGTAATGTCGATAAACGGGTATTGGCCGACCGCTGGAAAGAACCGGGAGACCATACCTTTTACAAGGACATAAAAGATGCAACTTTAACTCGTCCGACCTCCCGGTTTGTACAGGATTACAATGTGCTGACATTGAGTGCTCTGACTCTGGGATATGAGTTTGAACAATCCTGGATACGGAATGCCGGTTTGAGTGTGCTGAGGCTGGAAGTCGGGGCTAACGATATTTTCCGTTGTTCTTCGGTGGAAGAGGAAAGAGGACTTTCTTACCCTTATGCCCGTTCTGTGAATTTTACCATCAAAGCGAATTTTTAAAGTCCATGGACTTATTATTTTGGATTACTATTAAAGTATAACACTATGAGAAAATATATATGGATACTATTGGGTATTTGCCTGGCAGGACTTATGTCCTGTGAAAATTGGCTGGATGTGAAGCCGGAAGAACAGGTAGAGGAGGGAGATCTCTTTGCTACAGGAGCGGGTTTCCGGAGCGCATTGAATTATGTTTACCGGGAGATGTCCTCTCCTGAGTTGTATGGACAGGAACTGAGCTGGGGATTTACAGAGGTCCTGGCACAGTACTATAATCTGAACTATTGTAATAAACCGGCTTATAAAGCAGTACTTGAATCTTCGGTTTATGATTACAAGCATAGCGAGTCGGAAACGGTGATTGAAAAAATTTGGTCGAAAGGATTTAATACCATTGCCCATTGTAATAATATCATTCAGAATATTGAGAAAGCTGATCCCGTAATTTTTGATGAACGGGAGGAAGAAAAGAAGCTGATCTGGGGAGAGGCGCTGGCTGCCCGTGCTTATCTTCATTTCGATCTGTTACGCTTGTTTGCACCGGCTCCTAAATTGAAAAATGGTGGTAAGTATATTCCCTATTGTACAAAATTTCCGGCTGTCGATAATCCTGCAGAGACAGTAGATACTGTTATGAAGCGGGTTATCCGTGACTTGAATCAAGCCCGGAACCTGGTGGCTTCGTTTGATACAGTGCGTAAGGCTCAGATTTCGGATGTTAAGCAGAGATTATTGGCCAATGGAATGGATTTTTTAGGAAACCGGGGATACCGCTTGAATTATTATGCTATTACAGCTTTGTTGGCCCGGGTATATTTATATGGGGAAGATTATGAAAATGCATATAAGGAAGCCTTGACGGTCTATACATCAGGAATGTTTAGTCTGGTCACAAGTAAATCTGAGTATACGAAGGGGAATACGAAGCTTAGGGATGAAATGCTGTTTTCGTTGTATAATAACAAACTGACAGAGTATTATGAGGCCTTGAATTATAAGAATAATGCAGGTAAAGCTTATCTGGTACTGAAAAATCTGGATATTTACGATCAGGACAGAGATGATTACCGGAGAAATGAGTTCATCAAGGATACGAATAATTTCACGGTTTCTATGAAATATTTTCCTGCCAGAAATCCGGCTTATGTGGCCAATGATAAAATGATCCCCATGATCCGGTTTTCAGAAATCTATCATATTCTGACAGAAACAGCCTTTACTCAGGCAGATAAGGATAAATCACAGGCTTATCTCTATTATCTGAGGTATTACCGGGGAGCTAAACGTCAGCCGGCATTTACAGATCAGGAATCCATGCTGAAAGAGCTGACGCTGGATATCCGGAAAGAATACATAGGTGAAGGACAGACTTTTTTTATGTATAAACGACTGAACCGCAATATTATGAATGAGAAAAATGAACTGGATATGTCGAAAAATTTTGTATTGCCGATACCGGTAAATGAAACTATACATTAAAATGAAGAAGATGATGAAATATATAATCCCAATTTTAACCGTTTTATTCTTTGTCGCCTGCGGGAAACAAGAGATGTCCCTCTATCAGGGGGAAAGCTATCTTTATTTTAAAGCTGATTACCGGAAGGACAGTTTGTACTATTCCTTTTTCTTTTATCCAGGAAATGATTACCTGGAGATTCCTTTACACATTGTAATGTCGGGGGAGATGATTTCTGAGAACCGGGCTTTTGCATTGACGGTAGATCAGAAAAGGACGACGGCCGGAGTAAACGATTATGTTTTGCCAGAGACCTGTGAATGGAGAAAAGGAGTTCTGGAAGACAGTACTTCTTATAGGGTCAAGTTAATGAAGAGCCCGCGTCTGGATAATGATACCCTATGTGTAGTGCTGGACTTACAGGGAGATCAGAATTTTTCCGCAGGTCCCGTATTTCAGCGTAAACTGAAAATTTATTTTTCATCGGTAAAGTCCCGGCCGGTTTGGTGGACAAAGGATGTGACAGACCTTTACCTGGGGGAATATTCCAGCGAAAAGATGGAATTATTTCTTGAAATAGTCGGTACCGGCGATCTGGATGGTTTGTCTTTGAATGAAATCCGGCCCTATGCCCTGACTTTCAAATATGAGTTGATGAAACGTGCGGATCAAGGGGATAAAGAGGCTGAAGCTATTTTGAATACCTTAACAGTAATTGGTTAACCTGAATGAGTAAGCATATGAGTTATAGAGTTTTAATTGGAATACTGGGAGTTGTATTGTTCACATCCTGCTATGAGGATAAAGGGAATTATGATTATACTCCTGTTGAAAATGTGTATATCGGAGAGATGGCTTCCAAGTACACCTTAGGATTTGGTGATACCTTGAAAATCAATCCGAAATGTATTTCTTTGGTGGATACAACTGAAATTGCCGGTTGGGATTGCCTTTGGAAAATCAGTCAGGGGAAGGTTATCGGTAACCAATTGAATCTGAACTATGTGACAGATACTATCGGTAATTTTACGGCCTTTCTGCAAATTACAAATCCTCAAACCGGACTTAGTTATGTCAAGGAATTTTTATTGAGTATTACTTCACCTTATAATATGGGCTGGATGATTCTTTCCAAGAGGCCGGACAAAACTGTATTGGATTTTGTTAGTCCTGAGACCCGGGAAATAGAAGGAGTAAAGCAACAGGTGTATAAACTCAGGGAGAATGTTTATGAGAAAGAAAATCCGGGTGAGCCCCTGGAGGGAGAGCCTGTTGGAATATGTGAACACTGGTTGGGAAATGGCGATGGGGCAGAAGTGATGCTGATGCTGAACGGAGGAAAAGGCAGTCTGGAATTGAATGGAGAAAATATGATACGGGAAGTGTATACCCGGGATGAGTTTTTAAATGCAGACTGGCCATCGGCAGATTTTAAAATCCGGGATGCCTGGCATGGGAACTGGGGAAGTTATATTGTCAGTGAAAAGGGGGAGTTGTATGCCCGGAAAAACATTTCTAATGCAGCTTTTCAGGCAGGGAGTATATTAAATGTTCCGGTCTATTATACGAAAGGCTTGGATGTCACAACTGTTATTCCCTGCAATTCTTATGAGTCGGGCTTCTTGCTGATATTTGATCAGGCCAATAATCGGTTTTTGGGAATCAACGACGACAGCCGGTCTGCCGGAAAGATCTCTGAACTGGCACCCCAGGGAGGCTGGCCGTCCGGTTATTTCCCTTTAAACGGTTTGGGGGAGGACAGGAAATTGTTACATGCAGAATTTTTTGATTGTGATTATTATGGAGTCAGTGTATGTTGTTTTATTGAAGATACGGACGGACATATTTATGTACAGGAGTTCAGAACAGACGATGTGTTAGCGACCTGGGATATGAAAAAATATGAGATACCCGGAGGGATGCTGAATAAGGACAGTCAGATTTCTGTACTATCCCGCCTTCCTTATTTGTTTTTTTCCGGCGGAGCTGAAGGTAAAGAGCTGTTTTGTTTTGACCGTTCCAATCTTTCCCAGGAGCCTGTAAGGTTGGGAACCTTTCCGGATAAGATCAGTTCAGTGGCTTACAATTATGGGAAAAGCGGATATTACAATACAAATACTGAAGTGGCGGTGGGAACAGAAGGGGGAGAATTTAAAGTACTGAAGATTTCTGACGGGATATGGTCAGGATCTCCGGAATGGATTTTTTCAGCTTCTGATTTGGGGGTTATCCGTGAGATACAATATAAGTTGAATTCAAGAATATGGTGGAATGAGTATTAATTACAACAATAGGATGAAGATTATTGTATTGGGTGGGCTACTTTTAGTTACACAATTAGTGGCGGCACAACCGGCAAATTTTAAACAATTGGCTCATTTTGAACGATTGATGCAAAGCTCGGTACACCGGAATAGCCTGAAAATATTTCCTCAATTTATCCGGAATACGGATTGTTTCTGGTATTCATTCCGTACAGATGAGGGAGAAAAATACTATTTTGTCAATCCCGACCGGAAAGAACACCGGCTGTTGTTTGATAATGCTTCTCTGTTGGAAAAAATCAGTCAACTGACCGGTAAAGCATATGACATCAGCTTACCCGGCATACAGAATCTGGAGTTCAGTCCGGATATGAAATCCTTTTATTTCTCTTACGATGGCTTGACATTGGAGTACATACCCGAAAAAAATAGTTTGATAAAAACAAACCGGAAAGCAGGAGGTATGGAATTTTATAGCTGGAAAAAATATGCTCCTGATAGTTCCTGTTATGTGTATGCCCGGAATTATAATTTATTTATGCGGGGAAATCCGGAAAAAGGAAAGGATACTACTGAAGTTCAGCTGACTACTGGCGGAGAAAAGTATTTTTCCTATGCCAGTGAAGATGAGCCGGGTATAGAAACCGGGACTGCTGCAAAGTGGTTCCGGTGTGGGGAAAAGCTCTATGTGGTGAGGAGTGATTCCCGGAAAGTAATGGATAATTATTTGGTGAATGCTTTGGGGAAACGACCGGAACTGATTACCTACAAAGATGAATTGGCTGGTGATCACGCTGTGACCCAGTATTCCATAGAGGTCATCGATGTGCATACCCGGGCTGTCACAACCATAAAAACAGAACATTGGCCTGACCAGTATGTATCGGTATTGTATGCGGCTAAAGCCGGCGACCGGCTTTACTTCGAGCGGATTAAGCGAACCTGGGACGAGATGGAGATTTGTGTAGCAGATACAAAGACCGGGGAAGTAAAAGTATTGATTCACGAAATCAGTAAACCTTATATCAATTACCATGTCCGGGCTGCTCAGTTTCTCAATGACGGAGAGGAAATTATTTTCCGTTCTGAGCGTTCCGGTATGGGGCATTTCTATTTGTTTGACCGGAACGGAAAACTGAAGAATGCAATTACATCCGGGGATTGGAATGTCGGGCAGTTGACTCGGGTGGATGAGAAACAACGGAAAATCTGGTTTCAGGGATATGGCCGGGAAAAGGATGAGGATCCGTGTAATGCTCATTTATATGAGACAGGACTGGATGGACAGGGGGTGAAATTGCTGACTCCGGGTAATGCTCATCATCGGTTGACCCTTTCTCCGACGGGGAAATATGTCGTAGATACTTATTCCCGTCCTGATCTGGAGCCTCGTTCCGTGGTATGGAATGCTGCCGGAAAGAAGGTGGTGGAACTGGCATGTCCGGATTTACGCCGCCTTTACGAAGGAGGATGGAAACGGCCGGAGTGTTTCCGGGTTAAGGCAGCCGATGGAGTGACAGATCTGTATGGGGTAATGTGGAAACCTTTTGATTTTGATTCTACCCGGATCTATCCGGTGATTTCTTCTGTATATCCAGGTCCCCATACCGACTATGTCCCTAAATCTTTTGTGGTGGACTATGACTATAATACAAAATTGGCTCAATTGGGATTTGTGGTAGTAGCCGTTGGACATCGGGGTGGTTCGCCTTTGAGGGG
>CAJMQA010000027.1 GCA_905215395.1 uncultured bacterium
TGGCAGGCAACGGACAACAAGCCTATTGCCACTCCGGCATATATAAACCATTTCATCCTCATCAATTCTAAATATTAATAAATCGGTAATCATTGTTCATAGCCATCACCACCCCGTTATTCGTTTGAATATCGGTAGAAGCAACGCGTTGGCTGTCGGTATTTTTTTGATTATCACTGGCTATCCAAAGTGAAATCTCTCCGGTATTCGGCACTTCGTGATAATCTTCCCGTTGTGTCCAGACAAAAAGTGTCCCCCGCATGGCTTTCAATGTTATACCATCTACTTTTTCCCAGGTAGAAACCCCAGCCTGCAATTTACGTAAACGCTTCCCTGGAGGAATATTCACCAGCATCAACCGTTGGGGGACCACCAGTCTTTGGAGCAGATCCCGGCATCTCCTTTTCGGAATGTCAGTAATTGTGTGCCAGTACTCCGGATCATCTTTGTCCAGATTCTTATTGTGGTCCATCATACTCCGCCGTATGCTGTAATTAGTTAATCCGAAGAAGGTAATCTGCTTATACTCGCTTTTCCCTTCAAAAATATCCCGCATCCCTGCATGTTCGATCATCAGCATCACCGAATCCCAGTCGCGGGGTTGTTTTTTAAAGTAATCCCACATTGAACAATCGTGAACCCCATTAGCCAGCCCACCGTCGATATAGTTGTATTGCGTACACGAACACAGGTTGATAATAAACAGCAGTAATGCCCCTTTACACAGATAATTTATTGTTGCCATGACCAGTATGTATTTTGTTTCATTAATGGATTCTTTGCAAACGAACGGGTTGCCACCGGCAGGTATAAAGCTCCGTTCTTTACGTCTTCATCCGTCAGACTTTTATAATGTCCCAATAATTCCTCGCGGAAATAACCATTCCGGACGATATCGTAATACCGCTGTCCCTCACCGAACAGTTCGCGCTCACGTTCACGAAAAATTTCTTTCCGTAATAACTCAGTCTCCTGAGGTCCGGAATATTTGTCCAACCCTGCACGCTCCCTGACCCGGTCAAGATCGGCAACAGCACCACCGACATTATTCTGACGTGCCCGGCATTCCGCCCTCAGCAAGATCAGGTCGGCCAGGCGCCAGATCACCCGGTTGCCTTTCATGGCCACCACAACCCCCTGCTGCCCCTCAATCACATCCGGATTGGTCGTCTCATAAGGCTCGTCCCATTTGGTCAGGAATGCATAATCTGAATAAACTGAATCCTTGCTGGACTCGCTCACCGGATAGGCCACTTTCCCCAATTTATACCAATATTTTTCAAGGCGCTGATCCTGTTTCTCCGGGTAAATTTTACGTACAGTCTCTACCATTATGCGAGGAGAATTTACATCTGTCTCTACTTCCTGCGGATCAGAAGTCAGGTAAGGATAAGAAACCAATGTCAACCCCGGATAATAGGTCTGAAATTCCAGCTCATTATACCAATCCAGATCCATTTCATTGAGTTCTATACTAAAAATAGTCTCAATGCTTTCCCGTTTATCCCCCAGCGTATTCTGCTGAAGCAGCTTAATATCACCCTCCAGGTCATAATATCCCGCTTTCCCGTCGATCACCTCTGAAGCATAGGCTTCCGCTTTTTGCCAATATTCTGCTTTCTGATACAATCCTCCCATCCAGGCATAGATATTCGCCAACAAAGTATTTACTGTACCCAAACTCGCATACTGTTTCGACTTTATCAGTGTCCCACGGCTATCAGTCAAAGCTTCATACTTAGGTAAGCTAAGGGCAATCTCAGCACAACGGATGGCTTCAGCAAGAACATCTTCGGCCGGACTTTTTCCTATAGCTTCCGTATTTTCCGTTCCCGGAGAAATCGGTACATCTCCCCATTTGCGGGCCAGCTCAAAATAAGCGAATGCTTTGGCAAAATTGGCCTGAGCAATCCAATAATCCGCCCGTTTTCCCGTGACATTTTCGAAACGGAAACGATTCTCTTCCATCAAATTGGCCAGATAAATAATTCTGTAATATTTACTCCAGCTCTCATTCTGTGCAAAAAAATCCTTAGGTTCCAGTTTCCGGAGTCCTTCCATACTTCCCGCCTGATCACACTGAAGACCGCAATACCCGAATACATCCAGCCTGTAAAAGGCAGCTACAGATCTTTCAGCTACAAATACAGAAACCATCAAACGTTCCAGATCCTCTTCACTTTTAAAATATCCCTGTAAAGTAACCGATTTTTCAGAAGTCACATCCAGCCAGTCATTACAAGACAACAATGGCAGGAATAATAATATCATCCATACTTTTTTCATACCTCTTCTATTAAAAATTCAACGTCAGACCTACTGTAAACTTCCGGGGCAAAGGATAGGAGCCCAGCAAGTCCTTTCCTGACATAATATCTACAATTTCAGGATCCATTCCGGAATAATTGGTCAGTATAAAAAGATTTTCGCACGTGAGAAACAATCTTGCTCCTGAGATTCCCATTCTTTTTGCCGCTTTCTCGTGCAGGTTATATCCCAGAGTCAACTGTTTCAAGCGGATCATATTGACCTTTTCGATGTCACAGTCGAAATTTCCGGAGAACGATACATTATTTTTATCGTATAATTGTAATCGTGGATAATCGGGATGAACCGACTCCGGACCTTCCCAAAAAGTTGCCTTCCCAAAATCCAGCATCAGAGTACCACCATAGGCACTTGGAGTCAGGCTAAGATCGTCATACTGCTTGATGATGTGACGTCCCAGGGAGTAATTGAAAAAGATATTCAGATCAAACTGCTTCCAGCGAATTTCGTTAATGATCCCTCCGTGTGCAAGAGGAAGAGGACTGGCTGCATAATAAGTGTCAGCTTCTGAGATTTTACCATCTCCGTTCAAATCCACCAAGCGGCGCATGCCTTGAAAAAAGATACCGTCCACATTATCTACATAATACAAAGGCATATATTTTCCGTTTGCCTGATAGTATCGCCTCACTTCATCCAGTGAATTATAAAACCCCTCTGCTTTATAAGCCTTGATCTGGTTCAACGGTTTTCCGATGACAGCACTATTGTAATCATAGCCATCAATCGTTTTTTCGAAGCGATTCCAGTTCCGGGAAATATTGAATTTCATACGCCAGGAAACAGCCGATTGCCTGAAAATATCTGCTGTCAGCTCCATTTCCAGTCCTTCATTCGAAACGTCCAGACCATTCTGCCATTGAAAAGTGTGCAAACTGATATCTCCGGGAATATCTACAGTCCGCAATTGTCCCTTGGTGTAACGGTAGTAATAATCCAGGGTCATTTTCAAGCGGTGATCCAAAAAATTCAGATCTAATCCGAAATCATACTGGCTGGTCTCTTCCCAAGTCAATTTCCGGTTAATCACTCCCCCGGATTCATCAGGCTGCATTCCTATCTGGCCCATCCAGGCAGACTGCGAATCTTTCATCAACCCCTGAGCCAAATAAGGCTGGCTGAATTTCTGTCCGGATTTTCCCCAGCTCGCCCGGACTTTTCCAAAACTTAACCAATACAACGGTTTTAGAAAAGGTTCCTCTGAAAAGGCCCATCCCAAAGCAAAGGATGGGAAGGTGGCCCAACGAACCTTTTCACCGAATACCGATGAACCATCCCGGCGGATGGTCGTCTCGAACATATACTTTTCCTTAAAATTATAACTCAGACGTCCGAAATAACTCATCATCCGCTGTTCTTCAAAATTCGAAGAATAACCGAAAGCAGGTTCATATGAGCCTCCTCCCCGGTCTATTAAGCCCTGTCCGTTTCCCCAGATCCCCTGAACATAGTGTATTTTATCGTCGGGTCCTCCCTTACCGGAACCATCATTGGAAAAATACTGATCTTTCTGAAACGACAAACCGGCTAACAAATCGAAATTGTGCTTCCCATACAGAGTAAAACGATAACTTAATAAATTTTCATTCAACAAAGATATATTCCGCCCTATGCTTCCTGTGGATAAGGACAGATGCCTGTTTTTATCCATAGTGGAGGGCTCAAAAGTATTCTGATTTTGCTGATCAAAATCACCCCCTGCTGTGACTTTCAAGTGTAAATCTTTTAAAATTTCATAATCCAGCACCAGATTATAACGAACCCCATAACCATGATTTTTCTCGGCTACACTTCGTAACCTCTCCAGTAACTCCTCTTTTACATACGATTCTCCCGGTAAAAGAGTGGATTCCGTTCTGGGATCCACAGAAACTCCTTCAATTTTACTGGCAGAACCCGAAGTGTTTTTACTACGGTCGGTATATGTCAGGGATATCTGATTGTCGATCCGTAACCGTTTACTTGGGAAGGCTGTCAGATTCGTCAGTACATTCACCCGACGGTAATCACTACCGATAGCAATACCCTCCTCACTGTAGTATCCGGCACCGATCATATAGCGGAATTTATCCGATCCTCCGGAAGCCTGAATATTGGCATTTAACACCTTAGCCGTACGATAAGTGTACTTCCACCAATCCGTGGAATTATTATAAAAAGAATTCAGGCTATCCTGTAATGCGTAGGCATTCTTGCTCCCCGAGGCATCACCCCAGAACCAATCGAACATGGGTTTATTACTCCCTGCCCCAAAATTATAAATTTCCTCATAGGAAACAGGCATCACCCAGTGGCCTTCCTCGTTTATATAAGGTGCTATAGCATTCCGTAATCCCTGTATATGATATTTACGTTCTGCATTCCCTCCTGTCTGTACCGGAGTTGAAGGAAGCCAGGAGGCGGAATACGACATATTGGCGGTAAACAGGGCTTTCCCGGCCTTTCCTTTTTTTGTTGTAATCAATACAACCCCATTCCCGGCTCGTGAACCATAGATGGCGGCCGAGGCAGCATCTTTCAATACTTCAATAGATTCGATCATCGAAGGATCAATGTTTGAGAGGGTATTCGTACCCGTAATCGGGGATGTAAAAGCCTGGATGGGCACTCCGTCGACAACATACAGGGGTGTTCCATAATCCCGATCCTGGCCTTCACCCTCATTGTCGTTTGCAGCACCCCGGACCATAAACGAATTATACCCCCGGATAGCTATAACAGAACCTCCACCACCCGGTGAACCCGAAACATTGTTCACCTCCACCCCCGCCATATGGCCTTGCAACAGATTCTCCAGACTATGGGTAGGAAGCTCTTTAATATCGTCTGCTTTCACCGAAGAAATAGCACTCACCATAGTTCGTTTTTTCTGCGAACCGTAAGCAATGACTTGCACTTCATCCAAAGCTGCCACATTTTCCTCCATTTTCACGGTCAGAGGCTTTGTACCTGCAAAAGGAACTTTCTTTTCCTTATATCCAATGAAAGTAAAACGTAAGATACCCTTTTCAATCGGTAGACGCAAAGTAAAATTACCATCCAAATCTGAAGCCACCCCGGCAGAAGTTCCCTCAACCCGTACCGTTACCCCCGGTAAAGGTTCATTTTTCTCGTTCACGACTTTCCCCTGAATACGGTATTCCTTTACCGCCTGAGGTTTGGGTTTTATGACAATTGTTGTTCCCACCTGTTCATACCGGAAACCACTATGGGACAGGCAATCCTCCAGAATAGTCTTCAAAGGAGCATCTCTAAACTCCCGGTCGATACGGCAAGGATCGCTTTTCACCGCCGCAGTGTTGTATACAAAGGTCATCTGGCTATGCTTCCCCAAATATTCAAACACTTCGCTTAAAGTAGAATTTTTAAAATTAACAGTAAAAGCGGGAGCAGGAACCTGAGCAAAAGTCCAGCCGGACAAGCCCGGAGAGCAGAGGCAGAACAACAGGAAAAGCCTGCGTATCAGATTGTACCCTCCCCTCCTCATCCCATTGTAAAGGAATAAGCATTTTTTCATAAGATGTTTGTTTTTAATTAATTATCTATCGATACGGATCCGTTTTTCGTATATTCTAATGTGTCCTCCGCCTTTCCGGACGTAACTAAAATCATCCGTCCGTACAAGCAATTCCAAAACCTCATCGACGGTGGAAAAACGAGGAATAATGGCCGTATAAGTCAAATTGCCCAATTCCGGATTTTCGAAATCAAACGTGAGATCATACCAGTCGGCCAATTCACTCATGATTGCGTACAAGGTAACATCCTGAAAAGCAAACTGATTTTTCTTCCAGGCAATGTAATAACGGACATCCACCTCCCGGGAGCGAATCCCCGATTTCAGGGTGGCAACAGCTTGCTCTCCGGGACGAAGTATAACGGGATCGTGCTTCTGATCCTGCATTTTCACAGAGCCTTCCACCAATGTAGTAATACAAGGACGATCTTGATAAGCATTGACATTAAACTGTGTCCCCAGGACTTCAATCCGGGCTTTTTTTGTATCCACAATAAAAGGGCAGCGCTGATTTTTTGTCACTTCGAAATAGGCTTCCCCAGTCAGATAAACCTTGCGTTCATTCTCTCCGAAAACTTCAGGATAGCGCAATTCACTCCCGGCATTCAGCCACACCCGGGTGCTATCGGCAAGTATTATTTCTATTTTCCCATGTGTAGAAGTTGCCAAGACATTGTATTTCAGTGAGGCCGGAATATCCTGAATGTTTAAATCCGGCACGCTTTTTATTTTCCCGGACTCCTGAAGCGAAATTTCCTTTATGGAATCCGCCAGATAAATGGTTTTTCCCTCGGGAGTGCGCAAAAAAGTCTGATTTTCTTCCGGCAATTGCACCAGAAAAGGAGTTTTTATGGGGAATTGTTCCTGTGAAAAAAACAATTGCGAGCCGATTCCGATGCTCAATACCGCAGCAACTCCAATGGTTATCTTCCAAAGATGCCGGTATTTTCTCCTCCGGATCCTTTTTCGTAGCTCCTGAAATTGGCCCTCTTTATCCAGATAATGGACATGGATCAGGTCTTTATACAAACGGTCTGATTCCTTCAAAGATGACAAGAAAACTCCATTGTCCTCACTCTCCAGCCATGAATCCAGGATTTCCTGTTCATCCTGTGAAATCTCATGCTTCAGGTATTTGTAAATCAATTCACTAATCAATAAATCTGTCTCTATTTTATTTTTCATCTCCATACTATCTCAAAAATATTTCTAAACCAAACAGACATAAAAATGCCATATTTTCCATATCCGACAACCCAATCCGCAACTGCTTGTAAGACTCTTTTTTATGTGTTTTCACCGTATTGATACTCAGCTCCATCTCCCGGGAAATTTCCTCGTAACTTTTCCCTTCCAGCCTTAGCAACATCACCTTTTGTTTCATATCCGGGAGCTTATAAATCTCCCGCAGAATTCTGGCCCGGATTTCTTCTTCTATGATTATATGATCGATCCTCACATCATCAGCCAGCACATTTTTCATTTCCGATACATCCTGAGTAGCTTTCATTAATTTTACGTAATTCAGGCATTTATTTTTCAGGATGGTGTAGAGATAGGATTTGAAAGCCAGCAAATTCGGAAAGCATCCGGACATTTCCCAAATCGTTACAAAAGTTTCCTGTGCCACATCTTCTCCCATACGTTCATCATTCAGCAACCGGGCTGCAAAAGCCGAGGAACGGGGGAAAAAGGTATCGAACAAGACCCGGAATACTTTCCGGTCCTGTACCTTTATCTCTTTCATTTCGATCTGCAGCTTTTCCATAAACCAATGTTTATCTGATGAAAAAAAAATAAATACCTATATTCGTAAATGAATATTTCAAAATTACTTCTATTTATATAAACAACTAAAGCACCAAAAAAGGGTGAGCTAAAAATGAATTATTTTACAAAAAATTTTTAATAGATTAACTATACCCATAAAAAACGCATCCCAGATCGTAATCTGAGATGCGCCATAAAGAAAAATGAACCGGAAATTAATACTTCAATTCGAATCTCATAAAAGCGCCCCCCTCCGGGTCAAGCATTTCAATATAGTTGATCATCTTAGGCTCACCTTTGGTAAACCTATAGCCCATATTATAATTAGTGAACTGTCCGTATGCAGTTCCAGGCAAATTAGCCGGTTTCTTTCCACAAATCCCGAGCAAACGGACATTCAGATCCGAAAAACCGAAATAGTCATCCAGAATAAAAGCGAAAGGATCCAGATTCAGGATATCATACTTTATTGATTTTTCATAGGTAAAACTAAAACCTTCCTCCTTACCCACTTTGTCATCCCAGGCTGTTGTCAGATTTCCATCCTGATCATAAGCATAGTTGTCTATACCCCACTTGGCGAGGAATCCATTTTTGTCGTATTCATAAGTATATTCCTGAGGCTTACTGTCCAATGTAATCGTACTGCTTGCCACCCTTCCATTCGCATCCAAATTATAAACATAAGTTCTGGTTTTCGATATATTCTCCTCTTTATACTGACAGGTCACCTCTATTTTGGAGGCTCCATATTTGACTACATATTCCCTGCCAACACCATCCTGAGTTCTTGTAAACGTCGCTATCCGACCCTCTTTATCGTATGTAAACTTATAGGTATATACAAACTCAATCTTCTCTGTAGCATCCTCTGTATAACCCATTTGACAAGTAATTGTCTGCACTCTGGGTATCGGCCCTTTCACAGTAAACTTACCCAGTTCCCACTCGCCTTTCTGCATCAGGAACACGAGATAGTCCGTATCCAGCGTCAATTCCGGCAAAGTAAACCGAATCCCATTTTCCACATGCTCAATGTCTTTGGCCGGTATCTCGACAGCACTGCCTGTTGCCGGCCTGAGGGATATTTCGCAATCTTTTGCAAAATCCTTTCCTCCGATCAGTATCATTTCTCCCACACGAGCTTCTTTAGGCACTTCTATTTCGGTCACCGGACATACCGCTTCGAGTTTGATTTTACCCAGCTCATACTCTGCGTCTTTGATTTTCAGTACAATGGTATATTCACCCGCCTTAACATCTGCAGGGACGGTAAATACCAGATCCACGGCAGTCACCGTTTTCACAGTTGCCTCTTTCAAAGCGGCATCAGCCCCCTTGAGGAAAATTTTGCTCTCTTTTGGAAAACCTTTCCCCGCCACCGTAACATCCTTACCGATTCCTCCGGTTTCCGGAACTTTATATTCAGTTACCGGGTTTACAGGTACAGGATCTTTTTCTTTTCCCTTATCATCACAAGCTGCAAATACAGCCATAATGCATACTAACAATAACAAACCGATTTTTTTCATAGCTTTTATATTTAGGTTTATACTCCATTTTCATTCGTAGTTTATTTTTTCCGGCTTCGGATCACCACATCCTGACACTCTGCCGTATCAAAAAATTTCCGGGCTACCTCCTTTACTTTCCGGGCATTAATTCTATCGATCACTTCCTCGAATAATGCCGGATCATCCAGATTTTTACCAGTATCCGCATAATACCGCAAAGCCTCCATCCAATGGGCATTCCCACGGTTTTTCAGCATTCCTGCACGTCCTTTCTTCATCATCAGCACTCCATCTTCCACCTCAGTTTCATCCATCCCATCTGTAATTAGGTTCCGGATCTGTTCATGAACGAGCGCGCGCATCCGGTCGCCTTTCTCCACCGATGACTCAAAACTGATGCCCAGGAACTGCCTGCGTTCAGGCTCCATGCCGTAGGACAGTCCAACCTGCACCCCATAGGAACCGCCCTCTTCTTCCCGGATAATATCCCGGTAACGATTGGACAAAACCATCCGGAGGATGTCCAGGCACAGATTCTCTTCCGGTTTCAGTTTCAAGGTATTGCGGTATTCGATATTGACCATATATTTCTCATCGGGGATATTGGCTTCTATGGTCTCTGTGAAAGATCCTTTTTTACGGAAATCGTATTTCACCACCTTTTCCTTGCGGTGAACACCCGGCAATGCTCCGAGGTAACGGGCCACCAGCTTCCTGGCCTCTTCCCGCCCGATATTACCCACCAGGTAAAAACGGAAGTCCGAAACGTTCTGAAAACGATCCTTGTAAATCCGGACCATCGTATCGAACGACATGGCCTCATAAAAACGGCTATCTTCCTTCCACAAACGGGGCGAGTCTTCCATCTTCAGGCGGCGGAGCTGTTCCTGGATGGTATCGTTCACCGTGGGCGGTGTATTCTGTACTTCCATCTGCGACAAATAAACATATTTATCGAAATCATCCCGGTTGAAACGGGGTTTATCTATAAACAGATATAACAACCGGAACATCATTTCGGCATCCACCCGGTCACACACCCCGCTCATTCCCTCAAAACCGTCTCCCAGACTGATATTTACATTGACCTGATGGCCTTTCAGTATCTCCTGTAATGTCCGGGCATCATGCTTATATACCCCCGATACCATAATCAGGTCGGACAATGCCTGTGCCGACGGCAAATCTCCGGCATCAAGGAGCGATTTCCCCCCCCGCCGTTCACCCAACAAACTAACTTTCACCCCATCCTGATCTGAGAATTTATAATACACCTTACAGCCATTACCTAGGATCCATTCCTCTCCGCCAAGCACCCCGATTTTCTTTTCATGCACAATCTCCCCGCCTCCAACTCTGAAATCCATCAGCGGCACTGCTTTCACCGTATAATCATCCGGACTGAGTTCTGCCTCCCGGGCCTCTTTCATGATCTGTTGTATCTCCCCGCTATCGGGAAAATCATAAGCCGGATCATTCC
Source organism: uncultured bacterium (assembly GCA_905215395.1). GTDB lineage: Bacteria > Bacteroidota > Bacteroidia > Bacteroidales > Marinifilaceae > Odoribacter. The sequence continues at coordinate 10,610 of CAJMQA010000027.1, forward strand.
CCTGCATTATAAATACCCAGTTTTTATCGTCCTGATTCCACGAGGCTACCCACTCTCTCAAATCTGCGGCGGTCACTCCTGACAAAATCTCTTTCGAAACGGTCAGGTCCTCTTCTATGGTAGTAATCGGTTTCCCCTCCAGAAAATTATTCTGGTAAATCTGTACATACACTTCATTCGACAGTTGATCTTTATGTTTTTCTGTATCGGCAAGCCCTTGCCGGTAAGCTTCCACCTGTTCTTTCAGCTCCTGATCGTTCAGGGCAAAACGATGCACGCGTTCTATTTCTTCCATCAACTGCTTTAAAGCCTCACGGTCCTTATGAGGATAAGGCTGTAACAGTATATTCCAGACATTGTAATTGCGGACCAGGGGATCATAGCTGACCATAGTGGTCAGAAAAACAGGGTCCCGTTTATCCATATAAGCCTGCAAATGCTTCACCATGATACTGTTGTAAAAACGGTTCAGCAAATTGCTTTTCATCATTTCCCTGGCCGAAGCAAAGGGTTGCTGCCGCACTCGTTTCATCAGCGTTATCGAAGGGGCAGGCACCTCTTTTTCGGTTGCTCTTACATAGAGAGGTTCCGGATTATCCGGGATTTCATATACCAAACGGGGTTTCGGATGAACCCGTGCCGGAATCGGCTCGAACCAATGTTCCACCATAGCTTTTACCGCTTCCACATCGATATCCCCGACGATAATCACCGCCTGTAAATCCGGCCGGTAGAAATCCTGATAATAGGCACGCAATTCATCCGGAGTAAATGTATTGATGACATTAGGACTACCGATCACATCGTGTGTTGCATATTTACTGTGATTGTACAGGTAAGGATTGGTTTGTTCTGCCATGCGCATGCTCAGATCACGCCGGGTACGACGTTCCTCCAGGATCACTCCGCGCTCTTTATCGATCTCTTCCGGTTTCAGCAGGAGAAAACCCGACCAGTCACGCATCACCAGTATACAAGAATCCACCAACCCCTGATCCCGGGCCGGGACACGATTCATGTAATACACCGTTTCGTCCTGTCCCGTATGGGCATTGAATTTCTTTACCCCCCGGCGTTCCAGAAATCGGGGAATCCCTTCCCGAAAGCTTTCACTGCCGTTAAATGCCATGTGTTCCAGAAAATGGGCCAGGCCGTTCTGGTTATCCTCCTCCATCAATGCCCCCACATTCTGTACCAGATAAAAATCGGCATACCCCGGTTCCATCGCTGTATGACGGATATAATAAGTAAGTCCGTTTTCCAATTTCCCGTGTAAAAACCGGACTGCCGGTTCCTGGGCGAACACAGGCCCTAACAGGAATAAAAGCAAGATTTGTAAAATGACTTTTTTCATAAATTCCTCTCCTTAATTAGTGTTCATTTGCCGGATCATTTCCTGAAATTGCTGCATCTTTGCAGGGTCCTGTATCCGCGAACTTTCTATAAAAGCCTGGTTCAGGCTTTGTTTAGCTTTCGTTTCATCGCCGGTATGTTGCAGACACTGCCCCAGAATGATCAATAAACGCGTCCGGATTTCAGGCGACTGTCCCTCTTTGATTTCCAACGCTCTGGCAATCCAGGGAATACAACGGGTATATACCAGATCGGGCATATTGGCCCCATAGACAATGGCCAATTCCTCCAAGGGATTAGTATAGTCGCTCAACTCCACCTGATCGCCCTTTCCGGCAAAATAGCGGTCCATATTTTCAAAAAAACGGGGAAGGTCGTGTTTATAGAGATGATAGGTCGCGTCTGCGAGCAAAGTAATGGCCTCCTGAACCTTCAGCGAACCGAATGAAAAACCGGCATATACCTTTTGCAGCTCTTTGTCCATGGCCGCAATCCGGTCTTTATATGCCAAATTACCCTGTTTACACAAACGGATGATATAGCCATTGTTCAATCCGATCAGATAACGGGCCACAACCGCAGTATCAGCAACCTGTATAAAGCGGTCGTAATGCTTCACCACAAAATCAAATACCGGATCATTTTTAGAAGTTTGCTGATGATACAGAGTCAGGATGTAAAAATCAGCATCGTTAATCATGTTTTCAAGCTTCTTATTTTTCAGGTAATCCGGAAAAAGACTTTCGATCCGGACGCTCCATTTTTCGCGGTTATATCCCTCCTGGGTAGACAGAAAAGCAGGAGCTTCAAAAAGCAATTGCTGCTGTGTATCAAAATCTTTGCGGTTTTTTTTATATTTCTCATACAATTGTTCAAAACCAGGTTCCTCACCCAAAGCGATTTTAGCCTCCCGCAACAGATCCTGGGGAGGCATAAATCCCGCTGCCCGTCTCAACTCCTTACCGGCACCACTGACAAAAGCCAGGGTAGGCAATGCCTCCGGCTTAAAGCGTTTCACGATCTCTTTATTTCCCGCTTTCTCCACATTCAACTGTACACATACAAAACGGGCATTGAAATATTCCCCCACCAGTGAATCGGTAAATACCTCTTTAGCCAGCATTTTACAGGGGGCACACCATTCAGCCCAGAAATCCACAAACAAATCTTTTTGCTCTTCTTTTGCTTTTTTCAGAGCTTCCTCATAAGTACCCTGAAAAAAATGTATTTGTGCCCAAAGCGGCAGACCTATGAAGACCAGCGATACGATTAGTAATGTACGTTTCATTTTTCTCTGTATTAATTGTTATTCCCTTCCAGATTTACCACAAAGGTGAAAGCGTCGGTAAATATTTCCGAATGCCCCTCATTCGAGACCTTCACCGAAACCCGATATTCCCCGTCAGGAACATTCACCTCCTGACCCACACACAATTTACCTCCCCCTTCGGCAGTCAGGTATTTCGCAAACTCCAGGGCATTCTGTGGATTTTCATTCCAGACCCCTGCAATCTCATAAATCAGCGGCTCTGTTCCCTGTATTCCTTGCATGGGGGACGTGACCCAGGGGGACTTGAATTTTATTCTACCCTCCAGTTCGTCTATTTCTTTTTGCACCAATAAGGGAGAGGTAATCTGTAATTCATCGGCAAGCTTATCCAGCTCCGCTTTTACCCTTTGAACCTCTGTCTGTGCCTGATCACGCTCTTTTTCCAACTGTTCCTGCCGGGGATACAACTCTTTCTCCAGCTTATCTTTCAGTTCGGCTATCTTCGCATCATCCTGCCCGGGCTTCAATATATTATTCACCGTATCTTCCACAGCCATCACTACTTTCCCCACAAAATCCTTCACTTCCTGATCCTTTTTCAGAAATTCGGTATTCAGGCGGTCATACTCCTTTTGCAAGGGCCCTGCCTTTTCTTCGAACTCTGCAAGCACCCCCTTCAGTTCTGCAATCCGGGCGGGAATGTCATAAATCTCCAGCCGGTTCACAGGATACACCGCCTCTTCCGTATACAAATAGCCGATTGTTTCAGGATTGCAACCACCCACCAAAAGAATGGCCAATAAAAACAGATTAAAATATCTTTTCATCTTCATGGATTTTAAATCACTTAAAAATTATTAAACCTGAAATCATTATTCAGGGAATGTACCACACCGGTGGTCGTCTGAATATTACTCGAGGCTATCCGTTCACTCCGGGTACCCATCTGATTTTGGCTGGCAATCCAGAGAGAAAAAGCTCCGGCATCCTCCACCTCGTTATAAGACTCCCGCTGCGTCCAGACAAAAAGGGAACCACGCAGGGCTTCACACTCCATTCCCCCGGATTCCTGCCAGGTCATGATACCATCTACCGCTTTCTGCGTCCGCAATCCGCGGGGAACCTCCTTCATCAAAAATCTCCTGGGAACAACCAATTTCAGGATGATATCCCGGCATTCCCCTGCCGGTATGCTTTTCACTCCATTCCAATAAAGGGGACTGGATGGCTCCAAACCCTTGTTGTGATTCTGTATATGTCTCTCAATGCTAAGGTTTGTCGGACCAAAAAAGGTAATCTGTCCATATTCACCCGTTCCGTCGAACAAAGAGCGTAGTTCTGCCCGTTCGGTCATCAGAATAAGAGAATCCCAGTTTTCACGGTCTTTATGAAAATATTCCCACATGGTACAATCGTGTACCCCGTTGGCTTTTCCTCCGTCGATATAGTTGTATTTTGTGCAGGAGCCAAAGCAGAAAACAATCAGGGCTCCCATCAGTACGTGTTTTATTGATGCCATAACCAGTAAGTATTTTGTTTCATATAGATATTCTTGACAAAAGCAGATTGGCCTACAGGAAGGTATAAGGCCCCGTTCTCTACATCATTATCACTCAGGGTTTTAAAATTCCCCAATAACTCTTCGCGGTAATACCCGTTGCGGACAATGTCATAATACCGTTGTCCCTCTCCGAACAGTTCCCGTTCACGTTCTTTGAAAATTTCTTTCCGCAGAATCTCAGGATCTGTACTGCCCGAATACTTAGGTAATCCTGCCCGTAGGCGTATCCGGTCGAGATCGTCCTTAGCCGTTGCCAACCCCAAACGCGCCCTGCACTCAGCCCTCAGCAAAATCAGATCGGCCAACCGCCAGATCACCCGGTTCCCATCCATAGCAATCACCCCGGTATAATCGTCCTGTAATTCCGGATTCGTCTGATAAATAGGCTCCTTCCATTTATTCAGGAAAGCATATTCCGAATAAACCTTCACAGAATCATCGGGAGATGTGTGTTCATACCATCCCACCTGACCCAGATTGAACCAAAATTCTTTCAGGCGCTGGTCCTGAGATTCCGGATAAAGCTGCCGCACTGTTTTCACTTTAATTTTTGAAGCATCCACATCGGTTTCTATTTCTTTGGGAGTAGCTTCCATATAAGGATAATTGAGCAAAGCCATCCCGGGATAATATTCTTCCAACCTGGTAACATTCAAGCGATCGATATCCAGGGGACTCAGTTCGATATTGAATATCGTCTCTTTACTATTACGTACTTTTCCCAGGCAATTTTTTACCATCTGAGCGATATCGGGTTCCAGATCATAGTTCCCGGCCTTCCCCCCGATCACCAGGGATGCTTCCTGCTCTGCCTTTTCCCAATATTCTTTTTTTCCGTATAAACCACCCATCCAGGCATAGATGTTGGCCAAAAGGGTATGCACAGTACCCAGGCTGGCGTATTGCTTCGACGTAATCGCAGCTCCATAAGAATCGCTCAATTTTTCATGTATCGGAAGGATTAATGCGGCTTCAGCACACCGGATCGCTTCGTCCAGCACATCCTGCACCGCCCTTTTGGGCAATGCAAGCACCTCCTCTGAATTGAGAGGGATAGGAACTTCTCCCCATCGACGCACCAGATCAAAATAGGCATAGGCCTTGACAAAACTGGCCTGTGCCAGCCAGAAATCGGCCCGTTCGGAAGACACATTTTCAAACTGTTCTCTGCTATCACGCATGACATTTGCCAGATAAATCGCATCGAAATGAGCTTTCCAATTGTCTGTATGATCCAGATAATATTGCCAGTCCAACCGCCGGGCACCTTCGCTCGAACCAGCGTCGTCACAAAACAGACCGGCATAACCATACGTATTAATAGACCCCTTGGCTTCCAGACCTCTTTCACCCGCCAGTATCCCATTCATCCAAGTCTCCAGTTCACTTTCATTTTTAAAATACTCCGATAAAGTAACCGATTTTTCCGAGTTTATTTCCAGCCAGTCGTTACAGGAAACAGACAACAGAGTAAAAATAACAATCCATATCTTTTTCATAAGACACTCATTAAAAATTCAAAGTTAAACCTACTGCAAACTGCCGGGGCAATGGGTACGAACCCAAAAAGTCGATCCCGGAAGTGATGTCCACAATCTCAGGGTCCAGACCCGAATAATTGGTCAGCAGGAACAGATTTTCCCCGGTGATAAACATCCGCACCCCTTCAAGTCCAATTTTCCGGGCGAGGCGTTCGTGTAAATTATACCCGAGCGTCAACTGTTTCAACCGCAACATATGAACGGTCTCGATATCCCGGTCATAATACCCGTTGTATTGCATAGTATTCCGGCTATACATCTGGATATATGGATATTCCGCATTTCCGGATTCCGGTCCTTTCCAGCTATTCACCTCATCGGGATTCACCATCAACGGACGTCCGTTCGGATTAGGCGACAAAGAGGTATTATCGTATACCTTCAGGATATGCCGGCCAATGGAATAACTGAAGGCCACATTCAGATCGAATTGCTTCCAGGTGATCTCATTCATAATCCCCCCATAGGCCACAGGCAACGGACTGGCAGCAAAATACCTGTCGCTATTGAGTATTTGTCCGTCCCCGTTCAGATCGGCGATGATATAGGTACCCCTTTGGAATATTCCGTTGATATTTCCCCCGTATAAAGGCCGGGGTATACCGTTGGTCTGGTATTGCACCGGCACTTCGTCCAGGGAATTATAAAACCCCTTCACCTGATAAGCCCGGATTTGATACAAAGATTTTCCAATGACATTATTTCCGAAATCAAATCCATCGCTACTTTTAACAAAGCGGTTCCAATTGCGCGAAACATTGGCTTTCATCCTCCATTTCACTGCCGTCGTACGGAAGATATCGGCTGTCAGCTCCACTTCCATCCCCTGATTGGATACCGCCAGGGCATTCTGCCATTGAAAAGTATGAAACAATACGTTCCCCGGCAATTGCATCCGTTGCAACTGCCCGGAAGTATAACGGTAGTAATAATCGACAGTCAGTTTCAGACGGTAGTCGAAAAAATTCAGGTCCAGACCAATATCATACTGGTCGGTTTCCTCCCAGGTGAGATTCCGGTTGATCACTCCGCCTATCGGATTAGGAGTCATAGCGGGTTTTCCCAGAAAAGTCCCTCCCCCCTGCACCACTCCTTTTGCGAGATAAGGCTGGCTGAATTTTTGACCCGACTTGCCCCAGCTTGCCCGGATTTTTCCGAAACTAAGCCAATACCAGGATTTCAGAAACGGCTCTTCCGAAAAAGCCCAGCCCGCGGCTACCGAGGGAAAAGTGGCCCAACGGACATTATCTCCGAACACCGACGATCCATCGCGCCGGACCGTAGCTTCAAACATGTATTTCTCTCTGAAATTGTAAGATAAGCGTCCGAAATAGCTGTTCATCCGCTGTTCTTCAAAGTCCGACTCATAGGTAAAAGCAGACCCAAGATTATCTTCTCCATATTGTAATATTCCATTGTTCCCTCCCCAATCCGGGCTGACATAATGTATTTTATCGTTGGGACCGTTTTTCCCGCTTCCCTGATTCAGGAAACTCTGGTCTTTCTGAAAAGAGAGTCCCAGTAATACATCGAAATTGTGGTTGTTTTTAATTTTAAAATGATAACTCAGTAAATTTTCGTTCAGGATGGAAATATCCCGCCCGATGGCTCCGGTAGATTCCGACCAGTGGTTTTTTACATCCAAGGTACTGGGACGGAAGTTGTTCTGATTCTGCTGATTGTAATCTATCCCTCCCGATACCTTCAAATGCAAATTCCGGATGATTTCATAATCGAGCACCAGATTGTAACGGGCACCGTAACCGTGATTCTTTTCCAGAATACTATTCAGCTTCCCGATCAATTCATCATCAATATAGGCTGCCCCGGGAAGCAAAGAAGAGGACTTCATGGGATCGACGGTAATCCCCTCGACCTTTTGTCCCCCCCCGGCTTCACCCCCTCCCCCGCTGCGGTCGGTCTCACTTAAAGAACTCTGATTATCCACACGCAGCCGCTTGCTGGGAAAAGCCGTCAGAT
>CAJMQA010000028.1 GCA_905215395.1 uncultured bacterium
TGTGAAAGGAATATTCAGGGGAAAGATTAATGAATTGAAATACTGGAGTTTGTAGTGTTATATTGTGAATTTTTTTGCCACCGTTTGAGAAAGAATGGATTATGAAGATAGGATTATTACTTATTCATAATGGAATTCTGTGAATGTGTATATTTTGAAATAATTATGATTGCAATTTGTGACTGAATCGTTAAAGAAAAAAACAGTTTCAGGAATTCTTTGGAGTAGCATTGAGCGTTTTTCCGTTCAGGGGATACAATTTGTTATTATGATAATAATGGCCAGAATTCTTTTACCATCTGATTATGGAATGATAGGTATGCTGGCTATTTTTATTGCAATATCACAGGTTTTGATTGATAGTGGTTTTTCGAATGCTCTTATTCGTAAGAAAGACAGGACAGAAATAGACTGCTCCACTGTATTTTATTTTAATATTGTTGTAGGAATAATTTTGTATTTGATTTTGTTTCTGGTTGCTCCTTTAATTGCAAAATTTTATAATGTTCAGGAATTAACAAGTTTGACTAGAGTTGTGGCAATAAATCTTTTTGTAAATTCTTTGACTGTTGTCCAACGTGCGATATTGACAATTAGAGTTGATTTTAAGACTCAAGCGAAGGCTTCCTTTAGTGCAGCTTTTTTATCTGGCCTTATAGGTATAGGAATGGCTTATAAAGGATATGGAGTATGGGCACTAGCAATACAAACAGTATTAAATGGAATTATTAATGCCTCATTATTGTGGTTTTTATCAAAATGGAAACCAATAAAGGTTTTTTCTTATCATTCTTTCAAAGAATTATTTTCTTTTGGATTCAGTTTACTTTTATCTGGCCTGTTTAATGTTATATATTTGAATATATATACAATTGTTATTGGTAAAAAGTTTTCTTCAAAAGATCTGGGATTTTACACTAGAGCTGACCAATTTGCACAATTCCCTTCAATAAATTTGACTGGAATTTTACAAAGAGTGACTTATCCGATTTTAAGTAACATACAGGATGATAAAGAGCGTCTTACCTTAGCATATCGAAAGATTTTGAGATTATCGGCTTATATTGTTTTTCCTCTAATGATAGGGTTAGCTGTTCTTGCAACTCCTCTGATTAATTGTCTCCTAACTGAAAAATGGAATTTTACAGCCTTGCTTTTGCAAATATTATGTGTGGCTTACATGTGGTACCCAGTTCATATGATAAATCTGAATTTATTACAAGTAAAAGGTCGTTCTGATTTATTTTTTCGATTGGAGATTATTAAAGATGGACTTGGTATTTTAATACTTTGTATAACAATGCCATTAGGTTTAGTAGCAATGTGTTGTGGGTTGATTTTTTCTTCATTAATAGGACTTACTATTAATACGTATTATACTGGTAAACTTATAGGTTTAGGTTTTTTCAAGCAATTACATGACTTAATGCCTTCAATCTTATATTCTTTTTCTATGGGAGGTTTGGTGTTTTTTTTAATCTCTTTTATACCCAATGATTTTTTTCAGATAATAGCAGGAATTAGTGTAGGTATTGTTTATTACTTGGTAATTTCTTTCCTCACTAAATCTCAGGAGCTTGCTGAACTTTTGTTACTTATGAAAAAGAAATATTAATTTTAAATATGAGCGATTTAAAACAAATTCCAGTGACGAGCCCTTTATTGCCTTCATTGGATGATTTTCTACCTTATCTTCAAGATATATGGCAACGTAAATGGCTTACGAATAATGGGTATTATCATCAAGAACTTGAAAAAGCTCTGTGTAAATATTTGAAAATACCGTATATAAGTTTGTTTACTAATGGAACCTTACCATTAATAACAGCATTACAGGCTTTACGGATTACTGGTGAAGTGATTACTACACCTTTTAGTTTTGTTGCTACTACGCATTCTATTTGGTGGAATGGTATAAAGCCGGTATTTGTCGATATAGATCCTGATACTTGTAATATTGATCCGAACAAAATAGAGGCAGCAATAACTCCGAGAACAACAGCTATAATGCCTGTTCATGTATATGGAAATCCCTGTGATACAGAGAACATACAAACTATTGCTGATAAATATGGTTTAAAGGTTATTTATGATGCGGCTCATGTGTTTGGTGTGGAGGTTAATGGAGAATCACTATTAAAAGCTGGTGATATGTCAACTTTAAGTTTTCATGCAACAAAAGTATATAATACAATTGAAGGAGGGGCTTTAATATGTCACGATGAAAAGACAAAACAACGAATTGATTATTTGAAAAATTTTGGATTTGCAGATGAGATTACAGTTGTTGCACCAGGTATTAATAGCAAAATGGATGAAATTCGTTCTGCTTATGGATTATTAAATTTAAAAAAGGTCGATGTTGCAATAGAAAAAAGACATCAGATAGCTCTTCAGTATAGAAGGTATCTTTCTGAAATTTCTGGTATAAAAATAATGGAAGATATTCCTGGGGTTCGTCATAATTATTCTTATTTTCCAATATTCGTTGATGAGGAAAAATATGGAATGACCAGAGATGAACTTTATTTTAAAATGAAAAAAAACAATATTCTAGGTCGTAGGTATTTTTATCCTTTGATTAGTACTTTCTCTGCATATAGAAGCCTGCCTTCTGCGATGCCTGAGAATCTACCTTTTGCTCATAAAATAGCCAATCAAGTGATTTGCTTACCAATATATGCAGATTTGGCTCAAGCGGATATCGAAAGAGTGATTAATTGTGTTGTAAAATAATGGACTCATTCTATAATAAAGATGAATTAAAAGAATTAGGTTTGAAATCTTATGGAAATAAGGTTTTAATTAGTCGAAAAGTAAGTCTGTATTCGCCTCATCTTATTTCTCTTGGTAATAATGTAAGAATTGATGATTTTTGTATCCTTTCCGGGAATATTGAAATAGGCTCACATATACATATATCGGCGTATACAGCTCTATACGGTAGTCAAGGTATTGTATTGGAAGATTATTCTGGTATTTCTCCACGATGTACCGTTTTTAGTATGATGGATGATTTTAGCGGAAACTATTTGATTGGTCCAATACATGAAAAAAATAAAATACATACTGTAGGAGGTATTGTTAAATTAGAAAGATATTCACAAATAGGTGCGAATACAGTAGTTTTTCCAAATGTGATTATTGGACAGGGAACTGTTGTAGGGGCTATGTCTTTGGTTAATTCTTCTTTGGATAGTTGGGGTATATATGTTGGGATTCCTGTAAGAAGACTAAAAGATAGGAGGAGAGATCTCTTAAATTTGATTGACAACGATCTATAATGTAAGCTTTATAAATATTATGAATAAAATGTGTAATAATCAGCATTCAGATAGTAATGTAAGTATAAGGTTTTTCTAAATGAATATTTTACATTTTGCAAGTGATAGCATCTTTCTTGATGGGGTTGTTTCAGTATGGAATAAAGTAGCTGATTGTAAAAATCGGTATATAATTGTTGAGAATCCGTCTATAAGGAAATGTGGATTTAAATATGTGCACCAAGGATGTGTTGAGATATTAAGTTTGTATGAGGTAAAAAAAATACTTTATGATAATGTTAAATTATATGATATTGTTATCCTTCATAATTTATACGTATTGCCTTTTGCAGTAATAAAAACAATACCTAGCGATAAATCTGTTGTGTGGTTTTCATGGGGATTTGATATTTATGAAAATGCATATCCTGCTAAGCCATTGATTAAAGTAGATCACTTGTTGGGAGTAAAAACATCTAAATTGAATTTTGAAATTCAAAAAAAATTAAGAAATAAATTTCGTAATATTCTTTTGAAATTATATGCTCGATTATGGAAATTTGAGAGTTATACAAAATTTAAGTCTGCCATACACCGAATTGACTATTATTCTGGTGTGATCCCGGCGGAGTATGATGCTCTTTGTAAATGTGAATTTTTTCGGGCGGAAAAACTTATTTATAATTATATTTCGGTTCCTTCTGTTTTTGAGGAGGAAGAGATTTTTACTTACAAGAAGGAAGAGACTGCTAAAGATATTCTTGTTGGCAATTCCGGGAGTTATACAAATAATCATTTAGAGATTTTTGAATTTTTGAGTAAATGTGATTTGAAAGATAGGAGAATAATATCACCGCTAAGTTATGGTGATAGACATTATATAAAAGAAATTGTTGCTGGGGGATATAATTTTTTTGGCAATAATTTTGTCCCATTAAAAAATTTTATGCCTATCTGCGAATATAAACAATATTTATCGTCTTGTTCGATTGCGATTTATGCTCATGAGCGTCAACAGGCTTTAGGAAACATATATTTGTCATTGTGGGAGGGGCGTAAAGTTTATTTATCGGCTCGTTCCTTGGTTTTTAATTATCTGAAGGAACTCGGTTTAAAGTTATATTCTATCCAAGATGAGTTAAATGAAAGGAGTTTAGATGAAAAATTATCTTATGAGGAAATAATTAATAATCGAAAAATCATAGCAATGAACTTTTCTTTACAAGCAGTTATTAAAAAATCAGAAATGATACTTAGTAAAATTACGAACTCAAAAATACTTAAGTAGAATTTATTAGTTAGTATGTCTGGATTTATTGGTGTTGTACAAGAAGGTATATTGGAGAAAAATATATCACTGAATATAAGAACAAATAATGAGAGGAGTATAAAAAGAGTAGCAAATTATTCCGATGCTATTTTTTTATGTCAAAAGCATTTATATTTTGATAATGATTATATTTTTTGTGAGTCCGATGATTATATTGTGTGTTTTTGGGGGATTTTGATTAACTCCCGGGAACTTTTGAGTGCTTATAAAGTATCATGTATACAGGAATTAGTAACGAAAGTTTTAGTAGCAGATGATTTTATAAATTTAAATAAATTTTGTGGAAACTATGCTGGTTTTTGTTATTGGAAGAAAATAAAAAAAATAAAAATTTTTTCTAATCATTTTTCTCAGCGTCCAGTTTACTATTATTTGAATAAGAATAAAGATATCTTTATTTTTTCTTCGCATATAGAGTCTATTGTAGATGTCTTAAAGCAAAGTAATCTGAAAGTGAATTACTCAGAATTAGGCGTTTATTATATGCTTACATTTGGGTATATGTTAAGGGAGCAAACTATAGTTGAAGGAATTTATAAAGTATTGCCAGCCACTGTTATTACTGTTGATGCAGAAATGAAAATGACTGCTAATGAATATTACCAGTATAATAATGTTAATATTCATTCTCTTTCTGAAGGGGAATTAATGGAAAATTTTTTTCAAAAGTTAGAGCATGCATGTCAGTTAGGTTTTGACAAAGATGTTGAATATGGACGTGATACTTTAATTACACTAAGTGGGGGATTAGATTCTCGCTTGATTGCATTTGCTGCAAAAAATAACGGAAAAGATAATGTTAGTGTTTTTACTTTTGGACAAACCGGATGTGATGACGTATGTATTGCAGGTAAAATTGCTAATTTTTTAAAAGACAAACTGATATTTGTGAGTTTGGATGGAGGGAAATTTATCAGAGATATAGATGCGGTCCTTAATCGGAATTTTGGAGGGGTACAGTATATCAGTTCAATACATTCATTGTATGCGGCTAAAGAATTGAATTACGATAAATACGGCTTAATGCATAACGGAAATGTGGCAGATATTTCACATGGAGATTATCTTTCTCTTCCTTACCATACAAGTCCTAGTCCCAGGAATTGGGCAAATTCTTCTCGATTATTTTTTAGGATAGATAAAGAAATAGAGGATGTTGCAAGCTATTATGCAAACGATGAACATTTTTCTATTTATAATCGTGGAATTAACGGAATATTAAATGGAGGTGGAATAAATTTGGATTTTATTGATTCTTATGAACCTTACATGTATCCTGAATTGGTTGATTTTGCCTCTAAAATATCCCCACAATATAAATTTAATGAAAGATTATTTTTGTTATTAATAGAAAAATATTATTCGGAAGCCGCAGCATTTAAATGGCAAAGGTGGGATATGCGACCAACAGTTAAAAATTTGACCGCACGAATGCAATTTTTTATAAAAGCTAAAAGAAAAATCAGAAAAATTGTTGGAAATTATCGAAGCAATATGAATCCATTCCAAAAATGGATGATGGAAGATGACGGTTTACGGCAATATTGGGATAATATATTTAAAGAAAATATTGTTTTATTTCAGAATAATACGACTTTGCTTCAAGATATGAAGCAATTATATATTAATGGAAATATTTCAGAAAAATCGCAAGTAATAACAGTCTTGAAAATTCAAGAACGATTGTTAAAATGAATCATGGAATATTTTTGTATTTTATTATTTTTATTGATAGGTGTTTTCCGATATGATTTTTATAACCATTGTTATTACCGAAAAGTTTATTTCTATTTTATTTCTATATTATTATTTTCGTTATCAGCATTTAGTTATAGAATAGGTGTAAATGATGTAATTGCATATATGAGTGAGTATGATTTATCACAACCTTTAACCCATACTCATTTTGCAGAATTGTTCGGGAATTTTAATAGACGTCCTGCCTGGAATATTTTAATTGCTTTATGTAAAGATGTCTGCAATGATTATGTTGTATATAAAATAATACACGCTTTTTTTGTGAATTTTACTATTATTTATTTTTTACGGTGTTATTCTTCTAAGATATTTATAGCATTATTATTGTATTTCTTGACGTTTTATAGCATTTTCAATTTTGATATTATGCGTGAGAGTCTGGCTGCATGTTGTTTTATCTGGGCTTTACATTATTATAGACAAAATAAATGGTTGAAATATTATCTATGGACTATTTTGGCTACTCAATTTCATATTAGTGCTTTGTTTCTTTTCTTTATACCTATATTAAAATTGATCCCTGTAACTAAAAGGCTTCTAATTGTTTCTATATTCCTGATTTTATTCTGCTTATGCGTTTACCCTTATGTTAATAATTTTTTTATGGCATTGGGAGCTTTAGAACAGATGGGAAGTTTTGGAGATAAGGCTGTGGGTTATCTATCCAGAGAAGAATATAAAGGTGTGGTAACTTTAGGTAGTATTTTTAAATCATTATCTTTGAATGCTATTCCTCCTTTTATTATTATGTGGTATTATATAAAAGAAAAAAGAATAGAAGAATATTGGCTTATTCCTTTGGTGATTATTTTTGTGATAATTTCAATATTAAATATCAGTACTCCAATATTTTATCGTTTTCTTAATTATTTTTGGATTATTTATGTTCTATTGATTACGGACGCATGTGATAATCTTTTGCATGTAAATATGAGAGTTTTACAAAGGCAGTTAGTCGTAATTACTTTAATATTTTTGACCATATATCGTCCGATTAAAGTGAAATTTTTACCTTCTCCAGAAAATCCAAATGTTCCTATTTATACCTATTACTATCCCTACTATTCTGTATTTTCAAAATATACTGATAGAAAAAGAGAAGCTATTAGGGTATATTGATTTATGAGTACAGACTTTTATAATATGAAATCAAAGAGAATTTTTTTAATAGCCTATTACTTTCGACCTTATCAGGGGGTCGGTTCGTTACGGCCTGCATATTGGTTTGATTTATTAAGATCAGAGGGGGTTGATGTAACTTTGATAACTGCGATTCCTGGGGAGGACGAGCCAGGAGTTATACGATTGCAGGTCAAAAAACGAAATAAGTTATTTGCTATTTTGGGATTGGACGATAGTTTTTCATGGGGAATTCAAGTGAAAAATTATTTGTTAGATAATGATTTAATATCAGAACAAGATACAATCCTATTTACAGGTGGTCCTTTTTTGCAAATCAATATAGTACGCTCATTAAGGAAAAAATATCCATTACTTAATATTATAATTGATTACCGGGATCCTTTTGCTTGTAATCCAGTTTTTAATGACATCTGGGTGAAAAAATTTCTGAAATATCAGTTTGAAAAGAGATATAATCGGAATGCAAGTACAGTAATAGCTGTTAATCAGGTATGTAATGAATTATTAGTACCTCCTTTTTATCGAAGTATGATTATTGATAATGGTTATGATGAACGGTTATTTGGTGAAGTCAATGTTGAAGATAAGGATAAAGAAGAGATTATTTATGCTGGTAAATTCTATTTGGGGACTCATCCTGAAAGATTTTTGAATCTTTTTTGTCAACAATCGCTTAAATTTAAATATTGTGGTTCTTCGGAGCTTCCAGTTTACTGGCCGGAATTACAGAGGTGTGGACAATTACCTTATACAGAAATTGTAAATTTATTTAAAAAAGCCTCGGTTGGTGTTCTTTTGATATATGGTGATCCTTTCCAATCTACCACTAAGATTTTTGACTATATCGGTGCAAAATTGAAAATATTAATTATAACTAATGGAACTCTTCATACTGGTAGTATTCAATACATAACTGAAAATAATCCGAATGTAGAGTGGGCTAAAAATGAAGCAGAAGCAATAAAAAATGCCTTAATTAGGCTTCAAACTAGGGATTATCAGGAATGGGATCACCAGCAATGGAGTAGGTATAAAGGTTACTGTAAATTAAAAACCATATTATAAATGAAAATTGTTACTATTATTGGTGCTCGTCCTCAATTTATAAAGGCTGCTGTAGTTAGCCGTGTATTTTCTCGTATGCAGGAAATAGAAGAAATTATTATTCATACTGGTCAGCATTATGATGCTAATATGAGTGATATTTTCTTTAAAGAGATGTATATTCCTAAGCCTCAATATAATTTAAATATAAATGGATTAGGGCATGGTGCAATGACGGGACAAATGTTAGAAATGATTGAAAATATATTATTGAAAGAACGTCCTGCTTATGTATTGGTTTATGGGGATACCAATTCTACTCTTGCAGGTGCTTTGGCTGCTAAAAAATTACATATAAATGTTGTACATGTAGAGGCTGGATTGCGTTCTTTTAATATGTTTATGCCTGAAGAGATCAACAGAATTTTAACTGATCGGATTTCAGATATTTTGTTCTGTCCAACAATTCAAGCTTTGAAAAATCTGGAAAAGGAAGGTTATCGGGATCTCAATTGTATGATTGTTCAAAATGGCGATGTAATGCAAGATGCGGCATTATTTTATGCAGATAAAGCTCGCAAACCGGATTTAGTTATACCCGAAGATTTTGTGTTATGTACCTTGCATCGTGCAGAAAATGTAGATGATTCTCGAAGATTGAAAGATATTTTTGCAGCTTTAGAAGAAATATCAGAAAAATGTACTGTAGTCTTAGCATTGCATCCTCGTACATGTAAAAAACTCAATGAATTGAAGTACGATTTTGGTCGCAGTAAAATTTATTTTATTGATCCTGTTGGTTATTTAGAAATGGTGTGGTTATTGAAGAATTGTAGATGGGTGATGACTGATAGTGGTGGTTTGCAGAAAGAGGCTTATTTTTTTAAAAAATATTGCATAACACTACGTGATGAAACAGAATGGATTGAACTTGTAGAATCAGGAGCAAACATATTAGCGGGAAGTAATACTAGATCTATCTTAGAAAAAATAGAGATTATATCGAAAAAAACAGAGGATTGTTTTGAGACTCATCTTTATGGAGATGGTGATGCAGGAGAGAAAATTGCAGCATTGCTTATTAAATAATTTGTGTTAGTTTTTGGGAGGAAATTTGAATAAATAATATCGTATCTGTATAGGTGATGAGGAGTGATAAAAAAATTGAACTTTGGGGAACATATCCTCCTCCTATTGGGGGAGTATCCATTCATGTAAAAAGGTTAATAACATATTTGAATGAAATCCAATGTGTTTATTTAAAGAATTTTAGAGGAGCTCCAGTGAATAATGTGAAGTACATTGCGAATGTTACTTCTGCCTTAAGAGAATTTTTTTGTTTACTTTTTGTACCTAAAAAGCTTATCCATTTGCATTCTAACAATTTTAAAGCTTTTGTATTGATTTATTTTTTGGGTTTTCGACACTATGTAGGTATTACTTTGCACAACAAGAATTTGAGTAAGATACATTCTGGGGTTAAATGTTTGTTTTTACGTCTTTTTTTTAAACGTTTAAATTTTATTATATTGAATGATCCGCAATATGCTACATTCATTCAGAATAAATTTAATATTCCGGCTTCAAAACTTAATATTTTACCAGCTTTTTTGCCCCCCTTGCCAGATGAGAGGTTAGGGCTTCCCAATGAAATTCTTCAATTCAGACAAAGATATTCTTATTTAATTTCTGCTAATGCTTTTAAATTGAGATATGAAAATAGTGTAGATATATATGGCTTTGATTTTTTGATTGAATTAATATGTCGTCTAAAAAACAAAGAAATTAATGTAGGATTATTGTTTTGCCTGCCACAAATAGGAGATCTCGAATATTTCAAAAAATGCCAAGAAAAGATTAAAGTATTGGGTTTGGAAAAACGTATAATGATAGTTCAGAACGTGAATTTAAATGGATTTGAAATGTGGGAAATTTCAGATTTATTTGTACGACCGACTACAACTGATATAGAGGCCATATCTGTAAAAGAAGCTTTATGTTGTGGAGTTCCTGTGGTGGCAAGTGATGTTTGTACCCGTCCTAAAGAAGCTATTTTGTATAAATCCGGAGATTTTAATGATTTTTTCAATAAAGTCTATCAATGTTATTTGGAAAGCCCCATAGTATTGAAGAAGGAGGAAGGTTCCTTATCTCCGGTAAAAGAAATTTTAAAAATTTATAATCAGTTTAAGTGATTTCAAATACAATCAAAATAGATACTTTCTATTGGGTATTTGTAGAAAGGGTTTTATCCCTAAAAATAAATTTTAATTCTGTTATTTATTATTATGAGACAGATTATACAAGACCTTAAATCCGGAGCAACTATATTAGAAGAAGTTCCGGTTCCACAGGTAAAATCGGGTTGTGTTTTAATTCAAACTACCCGAAGCCTTGTTTCTCTTGGGACAGAGCGGATGTTGGTGGAATTTGGTAAGGCAAACCTGATCGATAAGGCCCGGCAGCAACCGGATAAAGTGAAACAGGTATTAGATAAAATCAAGACGGATGGATTGCAACCGACACTGGAGGCTGTGTTTAATAAATTGGGGCAACCGCTTCCTTTGGGATATTGTAATGTGGGTAAAGTGATTGCAGTGGGAAAGGGTGTTACAGAATTTGTGGTAGGAGATCGGGTTGCTTCGAATGGAAATCATGCGGAGTTTGTTTGTGTTCCTAAAAATCTGGTTGCTAAAATTCCAGATCATGTGACAGACGAGGAAGCTGCTTTTACTGTAATCGGTTCCATTGGTTTGCAGGGGATTCGTTTGTTGAATCCACAGTTGGGAGAAACTGTGGTTGTGATTGGTTTAGGATTGATCGGACTAGTCACGGCCGAGCTGTTGAAGGCTAATGGTTGCCGGGTAATCGGAGTGGATTTTGATGAACAAAAGGTGGAATTAGCCCGGCAGAAGGGGATATTGGGTATCAATCCTGCAAAAGGAAATGATCCGGTGAAATATGTTGAAGAGATAACAAATTCTGTTGGAGCGGATGGGGTTATAATAACTGCTTCTACTAAAAGTAATGATGTGATTCATCAGGCTTGCCTGATGTCGCGAAAGAAAGGCCGTATTGTTTTAGTGGGGGTAATCGGTTTGGATATGAGAAGGGATGATTTTTATAAAAAAGAATTATCTTTTCAGGTTTCATGCTCGTATGGAGCCGGCAGATATGATGAAGAGTATGAAAATAAGGGGCATGATTACCCCTTGCCCTATGTAAGATGGACGGAGAAAAGGAATTTTGAAACCATTTTAGGAGCGATATCTTCTGGGACATTAGACGTAAAATCTTTAATTACTGAAGTGGTTGAATTGGAACAATATGGCTGGATTTATGGAGATATGCGTAAACAGGGGGCTATTGCTTCCATTTTAAAATATCCGCAGGCTCCCGGGGTAAACCGTGTTGTAGCCATTGACGGAAATAAGTTTGTAGCAGGAAAAAGTAAAATTGGTATTATCGGAGCCGGAAATTTTGCTTCTTCGACATTAATACCAGCTTTGTTAAAAGCTAAGGCATCCATAAAATATGTTGCCAGTGCACAAGGGTTATCAGCTAAAATATTGGCAAAAAAAGCAAAAGCAGAGAATGCAACGTCTGATTATTCTGTTATACTGAATGATAAAGAGGTAGCTTTGGTTATTGTTACAACCCGGCATAATTTACATGCAAAGATGGTGCTTGAAGCATTGAATGCAGGTAAAAGTGTATTTGTTGAAAAGCCTTTGTGTCTGACGATGGATGAATTAGCAGAGATTGAAACCGCTTATCATAAACAACCTGAACATGTTACCTTAACAGTTGGTTTTAATCGTCGTTTTTCTCCGTTTGCTGAAAAATTGAAAAGATTAGTGGGAGATGGACCTAAGAATATTATTGCTACCATGAATGCAGGTTTTATACCTGCAGATGTTTGGGTGCATGATTTGGAAATCGGAGGAGGAAGAATAATAGGAGAGGCTTGCCATTTTATTGATTTATGTTCATATTTGGCAGGTAGTAAGGTCATTGCTGTCTGTATGAATTCGATGGGTGAAAATCCACAGGAGAACACAGATAACGCTTCCATTTTACTGAAATATGAAAACGGGGCAAATGCAGTGATTAATTATTTTGCTAACGGGTCGAAATCTTATGAAAAAGAACGTCTGGAAGTGTTTTCCCAGGAGCGGGTTTTGATTCTTGATAATTGGCGGAAGTTAACTGGTTATGGAGTAAAGGGATTTTCATCTATGAAAGGTAAAATGGACAAAGGACATCAGCGTCAATTTGCTCTGTTGAATGAAAGAATCATAAAAGGAGGAGAGCCCTTAATTTCTTTTGAAAGTATTATGAATACAACCAAAACCTCTTTTGCTTGTATTACAAGTCTGAAAGAAAAGCGGTGGGTAGAAATTAACTGAGTAGAACCAGTATTGCGTTAAAATTTGTTGCCAGTGGATTTTAGCAGATTTTATCATACCCTGCGTTTTTTAAAATATCGTCAGATCCGTTATCAAATCTGGTACCGGATTCGGAGATTAATCCGGAAAAATATAGGATTCACTTATCCTGTGTCTTATCCCAGAAAAGGTGAGCCGTGTTTGTTACAACCATTTGTAAGTAAAAATGATTGTTTAAAAGAAGGAAATGTTTTTACGTTTTTGAACCAGACATTGGCCTTTAATTCCTGGAACGAAGCACATTATGGAAAGCTTTGGTCTTATAATCTGAATTATATGGATTATCTCCATCAGAATGGAGTTTCATTCGAAGAAGGTAAAAAATGGATAGAGATTTTTATTGATGATATAGCTGAAAACAAAGATGGCTTGGAGCCTTATCCGATTGCATTACGTGGAATTAACTGGATAAAATTTATTTCGAAATACCGGGTTCAAATTACTGAAAAAGAGAAACAGAAATGGGATGCTGCGTTGTATGCTCAATATAAAATATTACAGGATAATCTGGAATATCATTTATTGGGTAATCATTTACTGGAGGATGCTTTCTCATTATTGTGGGCTGGGTTGTATTATCGGGATGAAGTTTTTTATTTCAAAGCTACCAGACTTTTAGAGGAAGAATTGAAGGAACAGATATTATCTGACGGAGGACATTATGAATTGAGCCCTATGTATCATGAGATCTTGCTGGATCGTCTTCTCGATTGTGTTAATGTTGCGAAGAATAATCTGCGATTTTCAGGGCAGGAAACGCTGGTTCATTTTTTGGAACGAAAGGCAGAATTGATGCTGGGGTGGCTCCAAGTGATGGTCTATCGGGATGGAAGTATCCCTTTGTTCAACGATGCAGCTCTGAATGTAGCTCCCGGAGCAAGGGAGCTTTTTGCGTATGCTCAACGGTTGGGTTTGTCTTGGAAACGTACGGTGTTAAAAGAGTCTGGTTATAGGAAATTTGAATCACAGAATTTTGAATGGGTAATAGATGTCGGACAGATAGGTCCCGATTATATTCCAGGGCATGCACATGCTGATACCTTTAATTATGAGCTTCGTATCCAGGGGCGTCCTTTTATAATAGATACAGGAATTTCTACATATAATCCTGACACAACAAGATTTTACGAAAGAAGTACGTGTGCTCACAATACTGTTACTATTAATAATATAAATTCAAGTAAGGTTTGGGGTGCTTTTAGGGTCGCTGAACGTGCTCATGTTGTGAAGTTGTTTGAAAAAAAATCCAGAGTAATGGGTGTACATGATGGTTTTTGGGAATTGGGAATCATGCATGAACGTATTTTTTCATTCAGTAATCACGCTATTAACATTGTAGATCAAATTTTGGGAAAAACTTCCGGTGAAATAATCAGCCGGATTATTTTTCATCCGGATGTTCAGCTCTTGTCTGTGGTCAACGATAGAATATTGACAAATATGGCGGACATTCGTATTGTCGGAGCTTTGGGTGTAGAATTGGAGGATGTCGAGGTCTGTTTTGAATATAATAAACGATGCAGAACTAAGTCTGTGAAACTGATGATGAACGATGTTTTGGAGTATTCCGTTTTAATTTGTTCCTGATGAAAGTTTTAATTGTTTCATTTTATTATTCTCCGGAATTGGGTGCAGCACCTTCCAGAATAACTAATCTGGCTAAAGGATTACAGGAAAAAGGGATAGAGGTAGAGTTACTGACCTGTATGCCGAATTACCCGAAAGGAAAAATATTTGAAGGCTATCGGCGGAAGTTTTCAATGAAAGAGGAATTGGACGGGGTGGTAGTCCATCGTTATTGGACTTATGCTACAACTTCGAAAAATGCTTTCCGGCGGCTTTGGAGTATGACTTCATTTGCGTTGGCCATTTGGATTTTTGCTTTGAAAGTCCGGTTGATAAAAGGATATGACCGTGTGATCATTCAAAGTCCGCCTATATTGGTGGCTTATTCGGCAATGGTTATATTCAGATGTTTGTATAGACGCATGACTGTTTTAAATGTATCTGATTTGTGGCCGGCTTCTGCGGTCGAGCTGGGAGTCGTACGGGAAGGTGGAATTTTTTATCAGGTATTGGCTTTTATAGAAAAGTTCCTCTACAAAAACGCGAGTGCAGTAATGGGTCAATCTTCTGTTATACTGAGGCATGTACTGTCTTATCAGCCTTTAAAAAAGACTTTTTTGTACCGGAATCTCCAGCATGCAGTGCGGATGTATAGAAAATCTGTTTCTAAAAGAGGAAAGTTTAAAATTGTATATGCCGGATTAATGGGTGTCGCTCAGGATATTTTGGGGTTGATTAAAGCTGTTGATTTTACCGGCTTGAATGTTGAATTTCATTTGTACGGGGGAGGTAATCAGTTGGAGAGCATCAAGGAATATATTTCCAGGAATGACAAGGAAGTGTATTATCATGGTTTTTTGAACAAGGAACAGATGGTTCAGGAGTTAATGAATTATGATGCTTCTATCGTACCGCTTGTGGTTAGTATTAAAGGAGCGGTTCCTTCTAAGATCTTTGATTTATTGCCGGTTGGAGTCCCCGTTTTATTTTGTGGTGGGGGTGAAGGTGCAGAAATTGTTCGTGACTATCAGATCGGTTTGGTTTCGGATTCGGGAGATTATGCAGGTTTGGTGGATAATATCAGAGTTTTCGCTGAAATGGAGAAAACGGAATACCAGAACTATATCGATAATTGCATAAAAGCTTCTGAGAATGATTTTTGTTTTGAAAATCAGATGTCTGATTTTGTGGATTTTATAAAAGAATTGGAATAATGAAAATTACACTTATAGGTGGATCCGGTTTTGTCGGGACACGATTGATCGATTTATTGAGCCAAAATACTTTTGAATTATCGAATATAGATAAACAACAAAGCCATTTTTTTCCAGATATAACTGTGATAAGTGATGTAAGGGACAGAGAAAAGTTAGTTTCCTTATTAAGAGGAACAGATGTCGTTGTGTTGCTAGCGGCAGAGCATCGGGATGATGTTTCACCTATTTCTCTTTATTATGATGTGAATGTGACCGGGATGCAAAATACGCTGGTTGCGATGGAGGCGAATGGGGTGAAACGTATTGTGTTTACGTCGTCGGTGGCTGTATATGGGTTGAATAAAAAAAATCCGGATGAAAACCATGAAAAGGATCCTTTCAATCATTACGGGAAAAGTAAATGGCTGGCTGAGATGGAATTGGAAAAATGGTATCAGACGCATCCTGACTGGAATATCAATATATTGAGACCGACAGTAATTTTTGGCGAGCGAAACAGGGGAAACGTTTATAATCTGTTGAGGCAGATTTCGGGAGGTAAATTTGCGATGGTGGGTAAAGGAGAAAATAAAAAATCGATGGCTTACGTTGGAAATATTGTAGCTTTTATCCGCTTTTTAATTGAAGATGGGAAAGAAGGATATCATGTTTATAATTATATAGATAAGCCTGATTTTTCCATGAATGAGTTGGTTGCACATGTCAGTAAAGTATTAAATAAACATATTCCGGCTGTTCATTTTCCTTATTGGTTGGGAATGACCGGGGGGTATTGTTTTGATGTTCTGGCTTGGTTGACCCGGAAAAAGCTGGCTATAAGTTCTGTCAGGGTGAAAAAATTCTGTGCGACGACACAATTCGATGCTACAAAAGTTCAGCATACTGGTTTTAAGGCTCCCTATACTTTGGGGGAGGGATTGGCCCGGACTTTGGAATTTGAATTTGTACATCCGCGTCAGGACGATGTTACTTTTAAATCTGAATAATAGTGTTAGATGAACTAAAACATTGGCATGCTTTATTTACTGCCTCCCGGGCGGAAAAGAAAGTGCGGGATCGGTTGATGGAGCAGGGTATAGAGTGTTTCCTGCCGGTGCAGACGGTGGTGAGGCAGTGGACATACAGGAAGTCGCGGGTGGTGGTGCCGGTGATTGCGGGGATGGTTTTTGTGAGGGTGACGAGGCAGGAACGGGTGAAGGTGTTGCAGACGAAAGGGGTTGTAGCGTTTTTGAGGTTGAGGGGAGGAGTTGGGCCGGCGGTGATTCCGGACCGGCAGATGGAGACTTTTCGTTTTCTGCTGGATTTTTCAGAGGAAGCGGTGGAGATGATCAATGAGGAGGTCGGGGTAGGGGATTTGGTGGAGGTGGTGAAAGGACCGCTGAAAGGAATGGAGGGAGAGCTGGTGAAGTTTAAGGGAGAAACGAAAGTGGTGGTCAGGATTGATATGCTGGGATGTGCTTCAGTGAATATTCCGGCAAGTTTTGTGCAAAGACTGTGAAATCGATGAAATGATAAATAATGAACGAATGAAAAGGTTTTCAGTTTGTTACGATAAGTTTTGTCTTGCCAGGTTCGATCTGGCGAGTGATGAAGGAAATGAAATGGTGAGGGGTGAGAAGTTGGGAGCATTTGAGATGTATGTGCTGGGGATGTGGAATGATGGGATGGTGGTGACTATGAAGGAGTATGATGAAGAGTCGGAGGAAAATCGATTTATATTGCTGGTTCCGGATGGGAGTGAGCAGTTGATGACTTATTCCCTGGAGAAGGGATTTGTGGTGCAACATTACCGAAGGCCTGGAGAGGGACGGTTGAAGTATTTGCTGGAATTTATGCGGGGGCTGGAGTATAAGGGGTATAAAGGATATGAGGAATATGATGAGGAGGAAGATATGATTTTCGGTATTGTGCGGGTCGGTGAGAAATCCCTGACTTATGGTGGAAAAAATTTGCAGGAAGTGAAAGCCGATTTCATTCAAAAGATTGAACAAGAGATGATGTCAGTGCCCAATTGCGGTTCCGACAACTGAGACCGGTTGATTTTAATCTATAAAGGTCGCAATAGTTGCAGAATTTATTATTCCCCTGATTTGTTAAAAATCAGGGGAGTTTTATTTATTGCCGGTACTCCGTTCCGTAGATTGTTTTTATCCGCAAAACAAAAAGTTCGAATTATGCAAATGGTTTATATGGGAATGGCATTGGTCAATGCGGTCAGGGAAATCCGGCCTGTTTAGAGACAGGTTTGTTACTTTTGGGATTTCCTGTGGTGTCTTTGAGTGAAGATTGTATTATCTTTGGAAGAAATTACAAACATATGTCACAGGAAATTGAACGGAAATTTCTGATAAAGGGGGAGTTTAAATCTCAGGCAATCCGGTCTGTAAGAATTATGCAGGGATATCTTTCTTCTGTGCCGGAACGTACGGTACGGGTACGGATAAAGGATGGCAAGGGGTATCTGACGATAAAAGGGAAGGCTGATGCAGCGGGTGTTTCCCGTTACGAATGGGAAAAAGAGATTCCGGAAGCAG
>CAJMQA010000029.1 GCA_905215395.1 uncultured bacterium
GTCCTCTACCTGAAATGGATAATTAATATCCCATACATTATCTGTTTTTGTAATTCTTAAAATATCCTGATTTTTCTTTTGAAAATCTATTAGTTCGTTTTCTGATTCTATTCTATCAAATTCATCAAAATAAGGTTTGAAATGAGAATATGCGGATGTGAACCCTACCTTATTTTCCCATGCTATCCTTTCTATAGGTGTTATTGTCTGGAGTATGTTTAAAATAGAATCAAGTGTGTTTAAATCCTTTATTACTAAATGACCATTTTCTGTGTGAATATTGTTAAGCATGGTTTTGTTAGTGGAATTAAGTTTTACACTTTCAGTGGGTGTCATCTCGTTTTTTTCACAGGCGAAAAAAGAAAGAGTTAAAAGTAAATAAATAAATTTTTTCATGTTTTTTCATTTAAAATTTTAAAACTCTTCAAAATTAACATTGAAATGACCTGAGTCACTTTGTAAATGTAACTTATTTTATTGTACATGTAGATTGTAAATAGTTATTAATCAATATGTATTAAAATAAAATCTTGTAAATGCTGTTTGTTAGTTTGTAATGATATTTTTTATGACTAAAAAAATGAATATTTTTAGATATGCATCCGAATTATTCTTATATTTAGAGTCAGTGATATTTCTTATTTGAATATTATGATTAAATTATGGATGGTGCTATTTGTGATGGTGTCTTTTTTAGCAGGATGTAATGAAGATAGAAGGCCGGATGGATTAGGTGAGGTAATGAGCTTATCGGAGATACAACTGACAGAAAGGATATATGCAGTTCAGGCAAAGGATACGATATTCCGGGAATATGCAAATTTTTTGTACAGGGATGCCCAGAAGCAAAAGGTGGGATATCTGTATCTCAGTGCAGGGAAAGCTTATCGAAAAACAGGAGATCAGGAAAAAGCAGCCGAATGTTATATCGATGCTGAAGAGATTGGTTCGGATACAAAAGATATTCAACTAACCTTACAAGTATATTATGAACTGGGTATGCTTTCTTATGATAACAACGATCATAAAAATGCTTTCCGCCAATTTCGCAAAATGAAAGAACTCTATGATCAATATCCTGATTTAAAGAAAAATGTGGTAAGTAATCGGTTGTATATGAATATCGGAATCTGTTTTTTTCATTTAGAACGATACGGGCTTGCTCTTAAAATTTTTAAAACACTGGAGTCTGAAGGATCAATTGAAGCGATGGATTCGACTTTTTTTCCTCTATTCCTGTATAGTGGAATTAGTTTTGGGAAAAGGGGGAGATTTGATGAGGCAAAACAATATCTTTGGAAATCTTTGAAATACGCCACTAATTCCCTTGATTCTGCCAGGTGTCGGTTGGCAATGTCCGGAATTTTCCGACAAGAGGGAAAGGCCGATTCGATGACTTATTACTTGGAACCTCTTGACGCTCATTTCCTGATTTTCCGCCAGGACTGGGATTTATTGAAACAATATTACTTTGAACTGGCAGGACTGGCTGAAATCGAAAAAAATTTTCAGACAGCATTGGAATATTTTAAGAAATATGATGCTATTGCCGATAGTATTTACATGCGCGAGAATAAATTGCAATTGGATAAGGTAGAAACAACTTATAAGGCGATGCGTTTAAAGAATGAATATCTTTTGTTGAGAACTACATTTTGGCGGATGATGGTATTGTTTTTACTGCTCTGTATCGGGATTAGTGTGCTTTTCTTTTGGATGCGGCATATCAGCCGGAGGAGGAAATACAGATATATTGCGGCTGAAGATCTGGCAGACAGATTAAAGGGTGTTTTAGATCAGAATACTGAGAAATTACAGGAATTGTTGCTTCATAATCTGGAAATTTCACGTAAATTAGCTGAAATAAAAGTGATATCACCCGAAAAACATGCCCGTTATATCAGCCAGTTGTTTTTACAGGAACAAAAACACGCTTTGAATTGGGAAGAAATGTATTTGACGACTAATTTGGTGTTTGATGGTTTTAAAGATAAAATTACGCAATTTTATCCCGAATTAAATGAAAAGGAGATGCGGCTTTGTTGTCTGTTGCGCTTGGGATTAAACACAAATGATATCGCTTTTATGACAGAACAAAGTATTTACACTGTACAAAAACGGAGAAGTTCGATTCGTAAAAAACTGAATATGGAAGAAGGAGGAGATATCGTGAGGTTTTTGAGTGAGCATTAGAATAATATAAGGGAGTATGGGAATCTATGTACACGTTCCGTTTTGCCGCAGCAAATGTTTTTATTGCGGTTTTTATTCTGTGGCTTCTTTGCAGTTGAAGGAAGGCTACATAAAGGCTTTGTACCGTGAGATGGAATTGAGGAGAGAGTATTTGTCCGGCCGGAAAGCCTCTACTTTGTATTTTGGTGGGGGAACACCCTCTTATCTGGATGAACGTGAACTTGAAGGGATCGTAGATAATATTCATAAATATTGGATATTAGAAGATGGGGCAGAATGTTCCATTGAAATGAATCCGGAGGATGTGACGCCTGAAAAACTGCATACATTGAAACGTCTTGGATTTAACAGGTTGACGATTGGTATACAATCGTTTAACGATGATGTATTGAAGCGGATAAACAGAACCCATTCTGCAAAACAAGCCATTCAGTCGGTAGAAAATGCCGCTGCTGCCGGATTCGATAATGTCGGGATCGATTTGATAATCGGATTGCCTGGGAGTACAAGCCTGGATTTAGAGCAAGAACTGAATATGATAAGCCGTTTAAATATAGCACATGTATCTGTATATATTTTAAGTATAGATTCAAATTCTGTTTTTCAGAAATTATCGGAACAGGGGAAGCTTAAAACCCGGAATGAAGATGAGCTGGCAGAACAGTATCTATTGGTTTCTGATTTTTTGAGAAATATTGGTTATGAACATTATGAAATATCTAATTTCGCGAAGGACTTTAAATATTCCAGGCATAACACTTCCTATTGGCAACAGATGCCTTATATTGGCCTGGGACCTTCTGCACATTCGTTCGATCTGGAGTCCAGGCAATGGAATACAGCACATTTGAAGGATTATATTGAAAGTTTAAATAAAGGACAATTAAATTTTGAAAAAGAGGTATTAAGTCCTCAGGATAGATACAATGAGTACATCATGACCCGGCTGAGAACCATGTGGGGTGCGGAACAGGTTGTTTTGGAACAGGAGTTTGGAAATTATTGGCGGCAGAACCGGCAGCAGATAGAAGGGTATCTGAAAGAAGGATATATAGTTCAGACGAAGGATGGGTTCCGGCTGACTGAAAAGGGATGGTTGATTTCAGACGCTATTTTCAGTAATTTATTTGTTTGATCTTTTTATTTGTGTATTCCTTTGCTGTCAGATTCGCAATATTTATTAATTTTGCAAATCCGCGTTGTCAGAATCGATGCGGCATGTAAGTAAACCGGTTATAATGTGTAAATTAAAAGAAATGAGCACACAAAAATTGTCAATCAAAGAACTGTTGCAATCTGTTGATTGCGGAAAAGAAGTGGAAATCAGTGGTTGGGTAAGGACCAAAAGAGGTAATAAACAGGTGAATTTTATCGCCCTGAATGACGGTTCTACCATAAATAATATACAGGTGGTGGTTGACATGAATAATATTCCGGAAGAGTTGATGAAGAAGGTGACTACGGGAGCTGCAATTCATGTGAAAGGCCTATTGGTTGAGAGTGCCGGAAGTGGTCAGGCTCACGAGATACAGGCAAGAGAAATTGTGGTTTTGGGAGAAGCCGATCCCGAAAAATATCCCATTCAGCCGAAAAAGCATAGTCTGGAATTTTTACGCGACAATGCACATCTGCGTTTCCGGACCAATATGTTCGGAGCTATTTTCCGTATCCGCCATGCGATGGCGTTTGCTATTCATCAGTATTTCAATCAGAATGGCTTTTTCTATTTACATACGCCTCTGATTACGGCTTCTGACTGTGAAGGAGCAGGCGAAATGTTCCGGGTGACAACTTTGGATCCGAAAAATCCTCCTCTGACAGAAGAGGGTGAGGTGGATTATAAACAGGACTTTTTCGGAAAAGCCACCAACCTGACTGTGAGCGGACAGCTGGAAGGAGAACTGGGAGCCATGGCATTGGGTAAAATCTATACATTCGGGCCGACTTTCCGGGCTGAAAATTCCAATACAACCCGGCATTTGTCGGAGTTCTGGATGATAGAGCCGGAAGCTGCATTTTATGACCTGAACGATAATATGGATCTGGCTGAAGATTTCCTGAAATATCTGATCCGTTACGCTTTGGATAATTGTATGGATGACCTGAAATTCCTGAGTGCCCGTCAACAGGAGGAGGAAAAGAATAAGAAAGCGGAAGAACGTTCCATGGAGCTGATCGAAAAGCTGAATTTTGTGTTAACTCATGATTTTGAGCGTGTAACATATACAGAAGCTATCGAAATACTAAAAAACAGTAAGCCGAATAAGAATGGAAAATTCCAATATCCGGTGGAAGGCTGGGGAGTGGATTTGCAGAGCGAGCACGAGCGGTATCTGGTAGAGAAACACTTTAAGAAACCGGTGATTCTGACCGGTTATCCGAAAGAGATCAAAGCTTTCTATATGAAGCAGAATCCGGATGGCAAAACAGTAGCTGCCATGGATGTGCTGTTCCCTCAGATCGGAGAGATTATCGGTGGTTCTCAGCGTGAAGAAGATTGTAACAAGCTGATTACCAGAATGAAAGAGGTGGGAGTGCCTGTCGATGGCATGTCTTATTATTTGGATACCCGTCGTTTCGGGTCGGCCGTACACAGTGGATTCGGACTGGGCTTTGAAAGATTATTGCTGTTTGTAACCGGCATGGGGAATATACGGGATGTTATCCCCTTTCCGCGTACACCGAAGAATGCAGAATTTTAATCATTTATGATTTCCGGTTTGCTGCCAGATTGCAGGCCGGAAATCTGTAAATTTCAATAAAAGGTGCTCAAACAAAGTTTACAACAGAAACTTGGATTAAAAATCAATCCTCTTCAAATACAGTTGATAAAACTGTTGGAGTTACCTACGTATCAATTAGAACAGCGGATCAAAGAAGAGCTGGAACAAAATCCTTTGCTGGAAGAAACAGAAGAGAGAGAAGGAGAGGGTGAGGGAGATGATGAATCGGCACAGGATATGGGGAAGGAGGATGAATACGATGAATTTGGGGAAGAAGAGAATGAAGAAGAGAGAATAGGGGAGGATGATTTTTCGTTGGAAGATTATATGTCAGATGATGACTATGATGATATTCCGGATTATCGTTTATCTGCTGTTAATGGTTCTAAAGATGAAGATTCCAGGGATTTTGTGGTTTCCCAGTCTTCGTCCTTCCGTGAAAGCCTGATTACACAGTTGGGTACGCGCCACTTGTCCGATTTTCAGAGGCGGATTGCAGAATATATTATTGGGAATATTGATGAAGACGGTTATCTCAGACGGGACATTGAAAATATTGTAGATGACCTTGCCTTTGGAATAGGAGTGGAAGTCTCTGAAGATGAGGTCTTGAAGTTGCTGAAGCTGATACAGGAATTTGAGCCTGCTGGTGTCGGGGCGCGGGATTTGAAGGAGTGCCTGTCTTTACAGATAGGGCATAAACTGGTAGAAGATCCGGACAACCGGATTTTATTGGATGCAAAGAATATTCTGGAAGAGTGTTTTGAGGAGTTTTCCAGGAAACATTATGAAAAAATTTCGCGGAGACTTCGTCTGAACGATTCAGAGCTGAAACAAGCTGTAGATGAAATTCTGAAACTGAATCCCAAACCGGGAGGAACAGTAGCGGATGCCTCCTTCGGGCGTGAGGCTGAAAAGATTATTCCTGATTTTATGCTTGACTTAGTGGATGGGGATTTGCAGTTGAGCCTGAATTCCGGAGATATCCCGGAACTGAGGATCAATAAGTCATATCTGAATATGCTGGAGCAATATCAAAAAGATCAAAATCCTAAAAATAAGAAAGATGTTGTTTCTTTTGTAAAGTATAAGTTAAGCTCAGCAAAGTCATTTATTGATGCTGTACAGCAACGGAACAATACATTGATGTTGACCATGACAGCTATTGTACAGTTTCAGAAACAATTCTTTCTAACCGGTGATGAGAGTATGCTGAAACCCATGATTCTCAAAGATATTGCGGATATTACCGGATTGGATGTTTCAACTATATCCAGGGTGTCGAATTCAAAATATGTTCAAACCTGGTTTGGTATTTATGCTTTGAAAGATTTTTTCACAGGAAGTATGCAAACAGCAAGTGGAGAGGAAGTGAGCACTGGTGAATTAAAGAATGAGTTGAAAAATCTGATAGATCAGGAAGATAAGAAAAAACCATTGACAGACGACGAGTTAGTGACGCTGATGGAAGGAAAAGGCTATCAGATTGCCCGGCGTACTGTTGCCAAATACCGCCAAATGCTGGATATTCCGGTGGCTCGGTTAAGAAGAGAAATATGAAACAAATAGCCCAGACTTTATCGATTGTTCTGCATCCATTGCTGATGCCTGTGTATATCCTGTTGTTTCTGTTTAATGGGAATACCTTATTTGCTTATACAACTCCGGCCGGAGTAAAATGGTATTGCTATATGGTGACTGTTTTTACATTGCTTATCATGCCCCTGATTAGTTTGCCGGTATTCAAACATTTTAAGCTTATCCGTAACTATGGGTTGGAAGATAAGCAGGAACGGGTTTATCCGATATTGATTGCCGTAGCTTTTGCCTTTTTGGGGTTCTGGTTGCTGGGGAGAGTTGCTTACACGAACATTGTACAACAGTTATATCTGGTACTGATTATTTTATTGTCAGCTTTTTCTGTAATTACTTTGCGTTGGAAGATGAGTATGCATATGACTGCGATGGGTGGTTTATGTGGTTTTTTACTGATCCTGGGAATGAAGTACGGAGATGTCCGCTCGCTTTTTATTTTTATGCTGATTTTATCTGGTTTGTTGGCAACTTCCCGTTTGTACCTGAAAAAACATAATCCTTCCCAGATATATGCCGGATTTTTATTCGGATTATGCTTTGTGACAGGAATATTATTGTAATTAATTGACCCGATGCACCCAGATGTCCTGGCGGTCTGTGATAGCCCGGTATTCATCGCGTGCGGTATTTGCTTCCTGTTCTGATGGAAAACTCTCTATACTGACCCGGTACCTTTGTGAAGAAGAAAGTAAAGTGGCCGGGTAATTTTCAGCTTTTAATTTTTCTACCAGTTTTTCTGCCCGGGCTTTTTCATTATTGCTGAAACTGGCTACGATGATATGATAGCGGGTTTGTCCGGACGGGGTAATTTGATCAGGTTTGGGGACAAGCGGATTACTGGATTCTGTTCGTACGTTACTCAGGGAACCGGATATAGCAGCAGTTTTGTCTGCTTCACGGACCACAGCGACAGTACTCAGATATTTTCCGGGTAGTTCTTTGTCTTTACAGCCATAGATGCAACAGCTTATGATCGATAAAAAGAATATCAATTTCATCATAGAAAAAATTTTGATGCAAATATACAGGTTTGACAAAGAAAAACACATCACGCTACAAATTTAATAAAAAATAGCTTAGTTTAAGCTGGGATAAATTAATTTTGTCGGAAACTGAAAAATGAAATTTTATATGAACAGGGCTATTTTAATTTTATGTATAGGTTTTATTCTGGGGAGCTGTAAACAGCAGAAGGAAACTGTTATCAGAATGGAAACATCGCTTGGGAATATACGTGTGAAGCTATATGATGAGACTGTATTGCACCGGGATAATATGGTTAAACTGATACAACAAGGATTTTACGATGGCATTTTATTTCACCGGGTCATCCGGGATTTTATGATACAGGCCGGGGATCCTGCTTCAAGGGGGGCACGTTCTGGTGTATTGTTAGGGGACAAGGATGCCGGCTATACCATCCCGGCTGAAATTTTGCCGCAATATTTCCACAAAAGGGGGGTATTGGCCGCAGCTCGGGAAGGAGATAATATCAACCCGGAGCGGAATTCCAGTGGCTCACATTTTTATATTGTGCAGGGTAAGGTGTATACCCCTGAAGGCTTGGAGGAGGCTGTTGAAAACATCAATAACAAGCGGTTTACGGCTCTTTTTAATCAGTTGAAAGCCGGGAGAGAAGGAGAGATTGCCCGTTATCAACTGGTTAACGATTATGAAAATCTGATGCGTATTAACCGGGAACTATCCGATACTACCCGGACTTTGTTCGAAAATGTGAAGCTAAAACTTTCTGAGGAGCAGAAGAAAGCCTATACGACAGCCGGCGGCACTCCCCATTTGGATGGAGAATATACGGTGTATGGGGAAGTCATTGAGGGAATGGAGGTGGTTGATCAGATTGCTTCCCGGAAGACAGATGATTATTGCCGTCCGGAGGAGGATATTGTGATCCGTAGAATAGTTGTTGAATAAATCAAGGAAAAAGAGAATATGAAAAATTTATGTTTGACTGTGTGTATGTTTCTTTCTCTGGTGACTTTCGGAGAGAAAAAGTATAAGTTAGTGGAGATCGGAACTAACTTGGGTATTATCAAAGTGAAATTATATGCGAATACCCCGAAACATAGTGAGAATTTTCTGAAACTGGTCAAGGCGAAACACTATGATAATTTATTATTTCACCGGGTGATTCAGGATTTTATGGTACAGGGTGGAGCTTCTGATTCCCGTGGAGCCGAACCGGGAAAGATGTTGGGCATGTCCGATCCCGGATATACGATAGGAGCTGAACTGAACCCTGAAAATCATCATTTCAAAGGCGCATTGGCTGCGGCTCGTCAGGGGGATGAAGTGAATCCTGAAAAAAGATCGTCGGGAGAGCAGTTTTATATTGTACAGGGCAGAACCTATACGGATCGGGAACTGGACCAGATAGAGAAGAGAAAACAGAGGATTAGTAAGCAACCTTTTAGGTTTGATCCGGAAGTCCGGGAAATGTATAAATCTGTGGGGGGAGCACCTTTCCTGGATGGAGATTATACAGTTTTCGGAGAGGTGGTGGAAGGTATGGATATTCTGGATAAGATTGCTGCAGTAGAAACAGATTCGCGGGATCGTCCGAAGGAAGATGTCGTCATCCTGAAAATGAAGTTGAAACGGAAATAATAAAACCCCGGTGGCTAAAGCCCCGGGGTTTTTGAGAAATTTAGATGCCTGTAATTTTTTTGATTTCACTCAGTTTGTTCAGTGCTTCCAGAGGGGTCAGGCTGTTGATGTCCAGACCGGCAATTTCATCCCGGATCTGGGATAAAACCGGGTCGTCGAGTTGGAAAAAGCTCAATTGCATTCCTTCCCGTGCGGAGGCGATATTTTCGACATTTTTCTGAATATTCCCGTTTTTATCGCGGTCATTTTCCATCTGTTTCAGGATTTCACCTGCCCGTTTGGTAACCGATTGGGGTAAACCTGCCATTTTGCCGACTTGTATACCGAAAGAATGGTTGGAACCGCCTTTTACCAGTTTTCTCAAAAATATAACCTTGTGTCCTATTTCTTTTACGGACACATTGTAGTTTTTAATTTTCCTGAACGAGTGTTCCATCTCGTTCAATTCATGATAGTGGGTAGCAAAAAGTGTTTTAGCATGAAATTTAGGATGTTCATGCAGATATTCGACAATGGCCCAGGCGATGGAAATTCCGTCATAGGTAGAAGTTCCGCGTCCCAGTTCATCGAACAAAACCAAACTCCGGTTAGAAATGTTGTTCAGAATATTTGCGGCTTCATTCATTTCGACCATGAAAGTGGATTCTCCCTGGGAAATGTTGTCAGAGGCACCGACACGGGTAAATATTTTATCTACATATCCGATGTTGGCTGAGACGGCGGGAACGAAACAACCGGCCTGAGCCATGATAACAATCAGGGCTGTCTGGCGGAGCAGGGCAGATTTACCAGCCATATTGGGGCCTGTTATAATAATGATTTGCTGCTTCTGAGTGTCCAGCAGGACATCGTTGGTAATATATTCTTCTCCCGGAGGTAATTGTTTTTCAATGACAGGATGCCGTCCGTCTTTGATATCGATAACATCAGAATCATTGATTTCCGGCCGGTGGTAATTGTTGGAAATAGAAATTTCAGCAAAAGAGATGAGGGTATCGATTGCTGAGATGATCCGGGCATCCTCCTGAAGAGACCGGATGTAAGTCGCAGCTTCTTGAACGAGAGCATTGTAAAGCTCTGTCTCAATAGTCAGAATCCGGTCTTCAGCTCCGAGGATTTTATCTTCATATTCTTTCAGTTCGGGTGTGATATAGCGTTCCCCGTTGACCAGGGTCTGTTTCCTGATCCAATTGGCCGGGGCCTTGTCCTTATGAGCTTTAGTGACTTCTATATAGTAACCGAAAACATTGTTAAAGCCTATTTTCAGAGAAGGTATTCCGGTTGCCTCGATTTCCCTCTGTTGCATCTGGAGCAGCAATTCTTTGCCGTGGCTTGAAATGTCCCTCAAATCGTCCAGTTCAGCATGTACACCTTCTGCGATAACACCTCCTTTATTGATTTGATGGGGTGCATTTTCCTGAAGTTGCCGGCTGATTTTTTCCAGTAATTCCTGACAGGGATTGATATTTTCTGCCAGTTCCCGGAGTGCCGGAGATTCGGTTTTCAAGCATTGTTCCCGGAGCGGAGACAGACAGGATAACGCCACTTTCAATTGGTTCATCTCCCGGGGAGTGATTCGTCCAACTCCGATTTTAGAAGCCAGGCGTTCCAGGTCTCCTATGCTTTCCAGCAGATTTTCTGCTTCTGTCCGTTCTGCTTCCTGGTGGATGAAGCAATCCACAATATCCAGCCGTCTTTTAATTTCTGCCGGAGATTTCAGGGGCATACAAATCCAGCGTCTTAGGGTACGTCCTCCCATGGGAGTGAGGGTCCGGTCGATAATATCCACCAACGAATGTCCTTCTTCATGAATAGCATGCAGGAGTTCCAGGTTCCGGAGGGTAAATTTATCTAATAATACACAGTGTGACTCATCGATCCGTGAAATGGAGGTGATATGTGACGTCATATCGTGTTTAGTCATTTCCAGGTAATTCAGGACTGCACCTGCTGCTGATATTCCCTGGTTCATGTGTTCGATACCAAAGCCTTTCAGGGATTTGACTTCAAAGTGTTTCATCAGGCGCTCGGCACTGGAATCCCGGTCAAAGAACCACTCTTCAATGGGGTAGATATAGAATTTATTCCCGAATAGTTCGTGGAAACGGGCCTCCTGCCCTTTGGGATAGATAACTTCTTTCGGTTGGAAACTGTTCAGGAGCTTGTCTATGGTGGAGTGAGTACCCTCGGTAACCAGAAATTCCCCGGTAGAGAGGTCCAGCAGGGCCATACCTGCTTCTGTTTTGTTGAAATAAACAGAGGCCAGGAACACATTGCTTTTAGTATCAGTAGTATATTCACTGTAAGAAACTCCAGGGGTAACCAGTTCGATGACCCCCCGTTTTACCAGGAATTTCGTCTTTTTGGGGTCTTCCAATTGTTCACAGATGGCAACCCGTTGTCCGGCACGGACAAGCTTTGGCAGATAGGTGTCTATGGCATGATACGGAAATCCTGCCAGCTCTACTGTGCCTGGAGAGCCACTGGAACGTTTGGTCAAAGTAATACCAAGGATGCGGGAAGTGGTTATGGCATCTTCTCCGAATGTCTCATAAAAGTCTCCCATCCGATACAATAGTATCGCATCTGGGAATTTGGCTTTTGTCGAATAATATTGCTGCATTAACGGAGTTTCCCCACCTTCTTTTTTAGCCATATTTATAAGATTTGAGATGATCAATTATGTATCGTATGCTGTAAAACACATTGTAATTATCTCATATACTGCATGAAATAATTATACAAATTTTATTTATTAATAAATGTTTTTGCAGCATTCAAAGATAAATATTTTCGGGGAGAAAAGTTTAAAAGCTCACAAACATTGTGTAATTTTGTGTCCATGAATATTGAGGAGTTAACTGAATTTTGCCAAAGTCTGGAGCATGTAACAACAGAGATTTTGTGGGGAGATGTATTGGTTTTCAAGGTAAAAGGGCGTATGTTTTGTTTTGCTCCGATGGACGAGGATTTAAAAATGAATTTGAAATGTGATCCTGAGGAGGCTCTGGAATTGAGAGAGAGATTTTCTGCAGTGCTTCCGGGTTATCACATGAACAAAAAATATTGGAATACCGTACTAATAGATGGTACTGTTAGTGATAATATGCTGAAGATCTGGATTGAAAATTCCTATCGTCTGGTATTATCAAAACTCTCCGGAAATAAGAAGAAAGCTTAAGGAGTTGGAGTATTCTGATATAAAGACCGATAAACTAAACAACTGAATAATGGATAATATTTCGGAAATTTTAGCGAAGTATAATTTTGTAAATCTGGACGATAGAATACAATTCGATCTGGACGGGGTAGTAGAAAAAGAGATAAAACAAGCTTATTGTGTTGAAAATCTCGAATTCTGTATATCCTGTATGGATTATACGACTTTAAAATTAACAGATACGGAAGAGTCGGTAAAAAATTTTACAGCTGATTTGCTGAAGAAATTGAAAAAATTTAATCTTCATGAGGTTGCTGCTGTTTGTGTATTTCCTAATTATGCCGGAGTAGTTCAGGAAGGCTTGCGGGAGACAGGGATTCAGACAGCGGTTGTGGCTGGAAATTTTCCAAATTCCCAGACTTTTACAGAAATAAAGCTGGCAGAATGTAAGATGGCAATCACTGCCGGAGCACAGGAGGTGGATGTGGTTATTTCTGTCGGTGATATGCTCGAAAAGAATTATGAAAAGGTATTCCGTGAGTTAAAGGCCATTCGTAAGGTATGTGAGAATGTGCGCTTGAAAGTGATATTGGAGACCGGTGAGCTGAAGGATGTGGAAAGCATCTTCAATGCATCTCTGATTGCTGCTTATGCCGGGGCAGATTTTATTAAGACTTCAACGGGAAAGGTGCCTGTAAATGCAACGCCAGAGTCGGTCTATGTGATGTGTGAAGCAATCAAGCAGTATTACGCACAGACCGGGAAACGGGTGGGATTGAAAGTGGCTGGAGGTATTTCGAAAGCTCAGAGTGTGATTCGTTATTTGACCATTGTCAATCATGTACTGGGAAGTGAATGGCTGACGCCTCATTACTTCAGGGTCGGGGCTTCTCAGCTGATGGATGATATTGTGAAAGAGATCAAAGCTCTACAGCTGGTAAAATAAAAAAAGCTGCTCATTTACGAGCAGCTTTTTTCATGTTAACGGGGGGTATTTTGTTCGATGGGGTTGTTGCCCGGATTGCCAGTGATGGATATGGCGAATGGCATAATCCATAAGTGTGAATCGGGTTTCAGGGTATAGGTTTTTCCATCTTCTGTTTTAGTTAATATACGGGTATATTCAGGATCTTTGTTCAATCTCCGCAAATCCCAGAATGGGATACAGGTTTGTAGAAATTCGTTGGCTTTATCCTGGATGATGTATTTAACGGCTTCTTTTATGGTAGAAGCTGTCAGGGGTTTATAATCGGCTTCCAGAATACGGGTTTTACGCAATACATTCAATGTATCCATGGCATCTTTAAGCTTGCCTTGACGGGCCAGGCATTCTGCCTTGATGTGATACATTTCCGGACTGGACATACCGCCTCCGTTGAAGCGATCTCCCCGGATGCCGGTGTATAATCGTTCTCCAGTAGAGAAAGTTCTTGCTTTCCAGCGGGTAATCAGGCGGAGATCGCCTTTTTCAAAAAGTGCGGCTCTGTCCAGGGTGATA
Source organism: uncultured bacterium (assembly GCA_905215395.1). Classification (GTDB taxonomy): domain Bacteria; phylum Bacteroidota; class Bacteroidia; order Bacteroidales; family Marinifilaceae; genus Odoribacter. The sequence continues at coordinate 13,796 of CAJMQA010000029.1, forward strand.
CCGAAACTTTTTCCTTGAATCCCATATGCCTGGGATTGACTGGAAGCAAACCGGAAAACATAATTTTCCGGATTCCCGAATGAAACGGCGGGATAATTGGAATCAAAATTTTCCGGATCGTCGTATTTGGCTTGGTTTTGTTGGTAATAAGGGTTCCAGTCGTACAATTCGTCATTACAATTTAATGCTATCCGGGCATATTTCAGGGCGTTGTTATAGTCGCTCATGGCAAGATATATCCGTGCCAGCATGCCATATCCGCAAGCTTTAGTCGGATGATAGACAGTTTCTCCTTTTTCAGGCAGATATTCTACTGCTGATAATAAATCGTCTACCATAAATTGAAATAATACCGCAAGGGTTACCTGAGGGGAAGAGGAGTTGATGTCCGGGGAGGTTACCAGCGGAATGGAACGGGTAGTGGCTGCATTTTGCGGAGTATACTGATCTGCATAGTAGTTGGCTACGTGGAAAAAGTTCATGCTACGCAATACTTTTGCCTGAGCAATGAGCATATTCCTTTGGGCTTCCGTACATTCTGTCAGTTTTGATCCATCTTGTATAATCAGATTCCAGTGAAAAATGGCTTCATAACTAAAAAAGTAGGGAAATTTGTCGCCTTCATTTACAATTGTCCGGTCGCTGGATTCGTCCCACATGTAATTGATTTTTGTCAGGGGATCGGAATTCAGGGAGGCAGGACTTTTATAAATGTCGTTCATCAATACAAGAAGTTGGTTAGGATCATTGTAATGATAGTTGGTATTTTTGATAAAGGCATTGTAATCGGCCCAGGTGGTAGGAATTTTTTCTCCTTTGGGGATTGTACTCAAAAAGTCATCACAGGAGCTTAGCAATAGAGCCAGGCCTGAGATGAGGCAAATACCGGTTTTAAATATCATATTTTTCATTGTGGACTGGATTTAGAAATTTGCATTGATACTGAATACATAGTTAGGTTTTATTTTACCCCCTAATACGTAGTGTGCTTTTTTATCGAATGCCAGGGTGGCAACGTTTTCTACGTTAAATTGCAATTTCAGGCTGGAAGCCATGAGGCGTTTGCATATGCTTTCCGGCAAGCGGTAGGCAACAGATATGTTGCGGAGTTTCATATTCGATGCATTGTAGATAAATTTATCAGAGTTTTCATATAATGTTGTCCGATAGGTGTTGTAATTGGTTTTATCGTCTGAAAATAACAGACGGGGCACATCTGTTGTTGCCTGGTCGCCCGGGTTTCTCCACCGATAAGCAATGTCTTTGGCCGTAGTGACTATCCGTCCATCCGTCATATTGATCTGAGGAATATTGGTTTCCCTGATTTTATGTCCGGCTTCGAACAACAACATGGCAGATACTTCAAAATTCCGGTAGGAGAAAACATTTGTGAATGTACCTGAGTGACTGGGGACTGTGGAGCCGAAATAACGGATAGCCTCCAGATCCGTGACAGCTGTAGATACAATTTTTCCTTCAGCATTGTAAACCTGTGGATCTCCGTTTTCATTCAGACCGGCCCATTTATAACCATAAATCCCATTTAATGCTTTTCCTTTTGTCGGATAACTCGTAGGGAAGGAAATCTGAGAAGTATAGCTGGGAGCTTTCACATTGATTCTGGTAACTTTATTTTTATTGTAGGCATACAATAAGGTTGAATTCCAGGTGAACCCTCCTTTCCGGATAATGTCCCCGCGCAAAGTAACTTCCACTCCGCGGTTGGTCATGGCGCCATTATTTGTTGTCAAAGTGCTGGTTCCAAACCCCTGAGTCGGACTACCGTTGATATAGGCTAATAAATCCTCACTTTTCTTATTGTATACATCGATGGTACCGTTCAGGCGATAATTAAAGGCGGCAAAATCAAAACCAATGTTCAGGGTTTTGGTTTTTTCCCAGCGGATATCATCGTTAGGCGGAGTATTTACCATACCACATAATTCACCAATGGTATAGTCGGTATAATATAATGCCACCAGATAAGGTGCCGTATTTCTTCCGATGTTACCTCCGATACCGTAAGATCCCCGGAGTTTCAACAGATTGATTTTATCTGCATTGAAAAATGCCTCTTTGTTGATTAGCCAGCTGAAACCGACAGACCAAAGCGGTTTGTTCTGGTTTTTTATATTGGTACCCCATAAATTGGAACGATCCCACCGGATACTTCCTGAGATACTATACTTGTCATCAAAAGTATAACTGGCGTTGGAATAAAAGGAAACAAAGCGGTTGATCAATTCCTTTTTAGCCGTAATATTCGATGAAGCAAGGGTTGCCCGTCCATTGATGCCGATGATTCCGGCTGCCAGAGCCTTTGCATCGATATTTTGCCAGCTTAATAAGCCCGGATCATAACCATAGAGGGTGTTATCTGAATATTCCATCTTGGTATTCCGGATTTCATTCCCAACAATCCAGACCACATTGTGCTTGTCTTTGAATGTTTTGTTCAGATTGAGTTGTTGGCGGAAATTATAGGCCGTGGTGTTATAGTCGTTTGTGTGGTAAATATTTCCATCCGGAATGTTATACACCACTGTGTTGCTACTTGATAAAGAGGCGTATTGATTGATGGTGGACTGGGTGAAATAAGAAGCTTTTTCCTGCAGGTTATGAAAACGTTTGGTGCCGGTTTCATGCTGATACATGACGTGGTAATTCAGCCAGGAAGTAAAGTCTATTTTGATTTTAGCATAGGCCCGGCTATTGAAATCCTTTGTATGTCCTAGGCGAAGACCTAGCTCATCCATGGGGGTAATAATTTCTTCGTACAAGCCGTATTTAGCTATATTATCCCGGAATTCTTTTTTATTCTGCGGAACAGCAGATACATGGGAGCCGTCTTCTGCTATAAGGGCATCATAAGGCAAAAAAGAGAAACCCGGAGAAAGGGCGGTATAACTTTGGCTGGTTTCTTTGCCATATTTTAAATATACCCCCAGATCCAAATTCATCCAAGAGGTGATGTCCAGAGAATTGGTTAGATTGAGGCTGAGTTTGTCGTCTTTGCTATAGATATCTTCAGAACGGTTCCGCCAATATGTCACGGAAGCATTGATAGAATTCCGGTCGGTGGTTTTACCGATCCGCATATTGTACTGTTGATAGAAAGGATTTTGTTTCGTATATTTGGCTACCTGGTCGTAGTATTGGTACCCTGTGGCAGCCAGCTTTTCCAATTGGGCATTTGCTTCTGCAGGAGTGATCTTTCCGGTATATTGATTTAGCAGGATATCGATACCGGCACTGGGATAGGCTCCGTCATTCCGGAGTTCGTTGGCTTTATTCAGTGCCAGTTCCCCTCCGTTTTGCAGGGCAGAACTCTGATTTGCCCATTGACGCTGCATATCCACAATATCAGCTGCATTGGTTAGGTTTTTGGTATAAAAGGAATAGGGATTGATGGTAAAGGTGGCTGACGTAGATATTTCGGTTTTTCCTTTTTTTGCTTTTTTGGTAGTGATCACAATCACACCGTTAGCCGCACGTGCTCCGTAGATAGAGGCAGCAGCAGCATCTTTCAACACGGTAACACTTTCAATGTCCTCGGGATTCAGATCGGGCATATTTTCTGTCGTCTGTCCGGTTCGGTTCATAGAGGTATTCTCTACCGGAAAACCGTCGATGACAACCATGGGTTGGGCGACAGCATTCATGGTCGTTATACCGCGGATTTGTCCGTTAGTATAGCCGGCTATCTGACCTTCCAGCATATTGCTCAGATTATCCATACGTCTCAGTTCGAGGGTTTCGTTGGAAACTTTTGCGAAAGAACCGGTTGCCCGTTCTTTGGAAATGGTCTGATATCCGGTAACTACAACTTCTTCCATTTGCTGATTGTCTTCATTCAATATGACATTGAACGCATGTGTTTTAGTAGGATCGGTGTCCAAAAGTGCGATGTCTTTAGACTGGTATCCGATAAAGGTGACCGTGAT
>CAJMQA010000030.1 GCA_905215395.1 uncultured bacterium
TTTTCTTCTTTATCCCATAATTTCAGACGTCCTGACGGGCAGTACATGTTTTCGTGTACGGCCAGATCCCGGGCTTCCGGATCGTCGGATTTTTCTATGAGTTCCCAGATAGTCCCTTTGGCCATACAGACCCGGGCATTCGCACAATACGTTGTATTGTCGGCCAATTGTACGGTCTTGCCTTCGTACAGGTCGGCATTTTCGAGAAGCGGAATATTGTCGGCTGTGAGTGTAGGATCCCAGTCGGCGGTTTGATGCGTACCGTCGCAATACGGATGGTTTTTGGAATTTCCGCAGCGGCACAGAGCCGTGGGTTCATTCTGGGTGGAATATTGGTGTCCCCTGACATATTCCCAGGGAATTTTTTCTTCGTTTAATACCAGAATCTCCTGCCGGAGAGTGGGGTGTCCATAAACCAGATAGGGGCCGTTAGCTGTGATGTCTATGTGATATTTAGCATCCGGCTGAGGAGTGCCGGATTCAGTTTTACGTTCTTCTTCTTTCATTGTACAAGGTATTAAAGATTTCTTGTATTTATACTCTTTCAGATTACGGAAAGTTTTGAAAAACAGTTAGATATTTTATAAAATCCGGAAGTTTTATTTTGTTCTTTTAATTTTATTTTGTAATTTCACACAGATTATTGTACGATGAATTGTTATGAGGAGTAAACAATTGTATATCTGGTTCTGGCTTGTCTTTTGGGTATGGGGGGTGTGTGCCTGTTCGAAAGATATGGGTTGGGATAGTCTGCGGAATTATAATGCAGGAAAACAGGCTTTTAATGATGTGGAAAATAATATGGCTGTTTTTATGTCTTTTTTTGACCTTTCATTGCGGATGAATGCTTATTTACAGATTCCAGAAGAGGGAATAATTGAAGCTGAGGCATACTATTTCCCGGAATACCGGATATCTCGGCTGAAAGAAGATGAATGGGCCGGATTAAAAGATCAGGATACGGTTTTCCGGATCGTGAAGGACGATCTGGCATTGACAACTGAGACGGCTAACTGGAAAATCTATAGCTGTGACGATATGTATAAAGGAGCTGTTTCTGTTGTTTGTTCCGGTCCCAGGAGTTGGCAGTTGGGGGTGAAGGCGGTGGAGAACCGGATGTGGAGATCCGACGCACATCTGAAAATACAATATAATGGAGAACAGGTTCCGGAGAACTTCAGTCAGAGTGACTGGACGGTTTCCGGGGCAGGGGAGAGTATTGCGGAAGATGGATCTGAGGAGGTGAAGATGGGTTTTGAAGTTGCTGAATCGCTGATCCGGATGTCTGGAAGCCGGTATTTGTTTGATAAAGGTGTTTTATATATGAAAATAAGAAGAGAGGATATGGCTGCCGAGGAGATGATTAAAGCCGACCTCCGTTTATTGCCCGGTAAAAAAAGGGACTTGCAAATTACCTATAAGGGAGAGCTCTATTCCTATACTGATTAGCATTTTGATATAGTAAGGGTGGCCAAAATGTATTTTTGGCCACCCTCTTCAATTATGGGTATAGCTCTTGCAAAGTAGCATCCAGTGCAGCTCCGCGCATTTCGGTTTTAAATATCCGGCCTTCCTTGTCGAGGAGGATACAGGTGGGAACACCTCTGATGTTGTATTTCTGAGCAACAGGCCCTTCAAATCCATTGGGATCGCAGAGTTGTTTCCAGACCATATTTTCTTCCTTCATCGCTTTGTTCCAGTCTGCTTTATTCTGGTCGATGGAGATGCTGATGATTTCGAATTCTTTGTCCTTATAGTCTTTATACACATGGCGGAGGTGAGGGATTTCACCCCGGCATGGACCGCACCAGGAAGCCCAAAATTCCAGCATGGCATATTTCCCTTCAGGTACATATTCGGAAAGTTTGACCATTTTCCCTTCCGGATTCATCAGTTCGATGTCCTGGTATTTTTGTCCCAGAGCCATGGGTTTGGCTTTTTCTGCTGCCGCTTTGAATTGTTCTGCCATTTTTGGATTATTCGCCCAGGCATTGGTGATGAGAGCGGTTAACTGGTTGATTTGCGGGACAGTCAGATTCACATACATACCTGATAGAAGTTGTTTGGCCAGATCGTATGCGACAACAGAACCCGGATTTTTTTCAATAAATTTCCAACGGAGAATATCACTTTCTTTGGCTAGTTTGTCCATTTCTTTGGCTAGTTGTATCCCCTCGGTTGTATTGAAGATTCCGTCTATTGACGGACGATGGTATATTTCCAGGTATTTGTCGTCGAGAGCCCTGTACTTTTTATTGACTGCAGCTGTTTCTTTCTGGTATTGTTGGTATAAATCATGGGTAGCAGAGCCTGTAACTACCGGATCTTTGCGGAAAGTTTCCTCACTCCGGAAATAAGTTTTCAGACTATCTACATGTCCTTTGTAACTAATGTCGGAGTTTTCCAGGTAGAACCGGCTGGCTAACCAATTGGACCGGTCACCGTCTGCGGTTTTTTCAATGATAAGATTATACATGCCCGGTTGGGTCAGTTTGCCTTTTAACAGGAATTTTCCATTTTTGATAACAGCACTGTCGATGGCTACCGGTGGATATTCGGATTCATCCATCAGCATGACTTTCATGCCTTCACTATTCCCGCCGATCTCTCCCCGGACGGTATAGCCGTCGTGTTGAGGCTGACAGGCCATTAAACTTAAACCGCATAGGGTTGTAAAAATTATTCCTTTCATATTTTTTTTAATTAGGGTATTAATTTTTCTAATTCTGCATCGAGGTAAGCTCCCCGCATATTGGTTTTGTGTATCCGTCCTTCCTTATCGAGCAGGATGCAGTAGGGAACTCCCATTACATTGTATACTTGTTGGGCAGGGCCTTTAAATTCTTTGGGATCATTGAGTTGAATCCAGTCCATGTTTTCTTCTTTCATGGCTTTTTTCCAGTCTTTGTCCTTTGCGTCGATAGAGACACTGATGATTTCAAATCCTTTATTTTTATAAGCCTCGTACACGTGTTTCAGATGAGGGATTTCGCCCCGGCATGGACCGCACCAGGAAGCCCAGAATTCCAGCATGACATATTTCCCTTTGGGGATGTATTGGGAGAGCTTCACCACCTGTCCTTCCGGATTGGTAAGTTTGATGTCCTGATAGGGAACGCCGATTGCAATTTTTTTTGCTTTCTCTGCTTTGTTTTTAAAATCAGCTAATTGAGACGTATTTGCCCAGGCTTTGCTCAGGATTCCGGTCAGTTCGTCTATTTGTTTCGTTGTCAGCCTCACTTCTCCGTCCAGGAAATAGCTTGCCTGATCGAAGGCAACGACTGATTCCGGATGTTGGCGGATAAAGTCGAAAGTGGCCTGGTCGATCTGCTGGTCGAGAGCTGTCATTTCACGTGCCAGACGTATTCCTTCCCGGGTATTAAAAGTTTCTTCAGAAGACGGGCGATGGTATTTTTCCAGATATTCTTCGAAGAGCTGGCTGGATTTTTTACTCAGAGGAGCTATAGATTTCCGGAAAGCCTGATGCAGATCTTCGCTGGCAGATCCTTCGATGACGGCTTTGCCTTTGCGGTCGGGATTCCAGAAATAAGTGGGTAAAGTTTGAATATCTCCTTTAAAGGTAATATCTGAATTTTCCAGATAAAATTTACCGGATAGCCAGTTTTCTCCGGACGATTCTTTTCCTGCCGGTGTCCTGTCGATTATCCAGGTGTATAATCCCGGAGCCGGAATTTGACCACTCATTACGAATTGATTATTTTTAATGACGGTTGAGTCTATGGTTTTTTCCGGATAATCGGTTGTCTGCAACAATACTTTCATTCCGTTACATGGTCCGCTGACTTGTCCGTGTATGGTGTATTGCTTGTTTTGTGCCTGGCAAAACGTGATTGCCAGGACACAAATAAGGGAAAGGAAAATCTTCTTCATATCGGTTAATATTCAGGGTTTTGTACTAATAATTTGTTGCCGGACAATGCCTTTTCAGGAATGGGTAATATAAATTGCCATTCTTTTTTCAATGTAGATTGAACTTTTCCCCATTCTAAATCGCCTGCCTGGGTATAGCGAACCAGATCAAACCATTCTTCTCCGCTTTCGGCCACCAATTCCAGCCATTTTTGCTGGCGTATGGATTCCAGTAATTCGTTATCCGGAATGTTATTGACCATATTTTCCGGATAACCTGCCCGGTCGGTAATGGCTTTCAAACTGGTTCTGGCTGCAGCATAATGAGTCTGTCCCTGTCTTGCTTCTGCTTCTGCATGAATGAGATAAACTTCTGCCAGGCGCAGGAAGATGTATCCGTTACCCAGGTCAGTTTGCTCGGTAGTGGCATAAGGATATTTCCCATTTCCGGTTTTTGCGGTACCACTTTGAAAGGTTGCTGTAAAACGGGGATCGTTTTCGAATGTTCCGGCTTTGGCAGCCCAGGTTGTGGATAAACCGGTGGTATAAGAACTGGTATTGGTCCGGTCGATGCTGATACTACAGGACTCTTTCCTGCCTTCTGTATAGGGGGCGAACAGAGTTTCCGGGTTCATGAAATGCTGTACAAATAATTGGCTCCAGTTCCCTGTCTCAAGGCTGTAACCATAGGTTCCGGCAGCATCGATCACTTCTTTTGCCAGAGTAGCTGCCTGGGGATAATCTTTTTTATAAAGAAGAACTTTGGCTTTTAAAGCTTTGGCTGTCAGCCGGGAGATCCGGGAATGCAAATCTACCATTTCCGGAGCTGTGTTACCGGCATCTGTCAGGTCTTGTAAAATAAACGTGTAGCAGTCAGCTACCTTGTCGCGGGCAGAAATCGGGCTGGCAGGGCGGTAGGGTTCTTTACGGAGTACAATCCCGTAGGCTGAACTTTCGTTGTAAAATTGTCCGAACTGGCGAAGAAGCATGAAATGTGCCATGGCCCGGTGGAATTTACATTCTCCGATGATTTCTTTATTGCGTGTCGGGTCGATTCCTATTGCCCGGTTGGCCTCCAATGCTTCGATTAGGTAGTTGGAAGCATTGATAATGGAGTAGAGGGCAGAATAAGAGTCTTGTATGGCGATGTTGCTGACTTTGACCGCATTGGTAGAAAATCCCTCGATACCGGAAATTCCGCCGGTGGTTCCCAGGGCACCTGCCATTACGGACATATGAACTCTGAAGGGTGAGATACCCCAGGCTCTCCATCCCTGATAAATACCGTTTAAGGCTTGTTCTGCACTTTTGGGAGTGGTGATGTAATTTCCTTCATCAAGTTGGTATTCGGGTTTGATGTTATCAATACCGTCCATCAGATCGCAGGCGGATAACAGGACTGCGCCGATGAAAGTTCCGATGATATATCTTAGTTTCATAGAAATGTTTTTTAATGGTTTTACTTAGAATTCCAGTTTTACTCCTATAGAGAAAGTCTTGCTTAGCGGATAAGGATCGCTATTGCTGGTGTATCCTGCCAGGCCTGCGCTTGTATCCAAAGATTCCGGATCTAATCCCGGCCATTGGGTCAGAGTCCAGATATTGGAAACAGAGGCGAAAACCATGAGTGACTGGATATTGAAATTATGTAATATTCTTTGTGGCACGGAATAGGACAGGCTGATATTTTTCAATCTCAGATAAGAGGTGTTGAACACATATTTATCTGAAATACGGCTGTTTCCGCTAGGATCACCGACTACCAGGCGTGCGTATCTGGCATTTTTGTTTTCCGGTGTCCAGGTATTGTCATACATTTCACGGTAAATGCTGTTTCCGAGGGAACCATAGCTGTCGATACTGAGTTGGTCCAGGAAAGCTTTGGTCCCTTTGGAGAACTGGAATACCACAGAAAGGTTGAAATTTTTATAACTGACTGTATTCATAAATCCTCCGAAAAATTTGGGTTGCGGGGTTGCGATAATGGTTTGGTCGTCACTGTTGATTACTCCGTCATTATTGAGATCTCTGTATTTGTAATCTCCTGCGCCTGTACTGGCATTCTGATAGTATTCAATGTTCGGGTTCAATTCGTGTGCCCGTTTGTTGAGTGAAGCAACCTCTTCATCTGTCTGGAAAATTTTTTCAACGAGATAACCTTGCAAAATGCCGGCCGGTTTACCTTCTTTGTAAGCTTTTGTCTGATAAGAGTTGAGGTTGGCATTGTTGAATTTTTCAACTTTATTGCGATTAAACGAAATATTGAATTTAGAGGTCCAGGTGACTTCTTTGCTTTGTATGATTTGTCCGCCGATTTCAAATTCCATACCTGTGTTCGACATGTCGATCAGATTGGAATAGAAAGTAGTTGCCCCGGTTTCAAAGGGAAGTGGAGAAGGAGCCAGTGCTCCGTCGGTAAACCGGTAATAAGCATCGATGCTACCGAACAAACGGTAATTGAAGAATGAGAAGTCGATACCTCCATTGTATTCAGTCGTCATTTCCCATTTTACATCGTTATTCGGGAAGGTTGAGCTGGGGATGATTCCCGGAATGCCTTCGTACAATACATTACTGCTACGGGTAAAAAACTGCCGGTATGTGAAGTCGTCGACGTTAGTCGATCCGGTTTGTCCCAGGCTAAAACGTAATTTCAGGTCATTCAGAAAGGAAGCATTTTCCAGAAATCTTTCCTGACTCATTCTCCATCCCAGTGAAAGTGCCGGGAAATAAGCGCGTTTGTTTCCAGGGCCGAATTTAGAAGAAACATCCGAGCGGAAATTGAATTCAGCCAGGTATCTTTCGTCATAATTATAGCTGGCACGGGCAAATACAGAATTCAGTCCGCTCCTGCTTTTGCCTCCTGAATATACATCGCAATTTCCAGCAGAAGATATATTGGTCAGCACTTCGTCGTCCGGGAAGTTACTGAACATATACATATCATATTCTGAGAACACGCGATCCCAGGCATAACCCACCATGAAAGCTGCATGGTGTTTATCGATATCCAAATTATAATCAGCCCGGAAAGTGACAGAAGTATTCGCCAGTTGGTTGCTGCTTTCTGTCAGACTATTCATGGGGTCCATTCCGTAGTAACTATTGAAATCGTCCATGGCGTAACTGGGACTGAACAAGCTACCGTGGTCGTTGAATATGGAGATATTGATATCTCCTCTGATTTTCAGGTTATCGATAAGCTTGTATTCCAGATAACTGCTACCCATAAATTGAGAAGAGCGGTTTTTATTCTGTTTGGCTCTGCTGGCAACGGGGTTGGCCAGGGAACAGAAGGTGTAGTACCCCAGTGCACCGTCGGCAGTTGCCCAGGTTCCGTTTTCATTCTTGACAGGAATATCGGGACGGAAAATCCATTCTTTAGTCGAGCCCATGTAGGAAAAATCGTTTCCTAGTTTTCGTTTGGAGTAGGTATAGTTTAGGGAAGCTCCTGCTTTAAATTTCCTGGAGATGTCGGAATCCAGTGAAAGGCGGGCTCCGTAGCGTTCCAGTTTTTCATTGATAAACGTTCCGTCCTGGTTGGTCGCGTTGAAAGAGAAAGAGTAATTGGTTGTTTCTGATCCACCCCGTACTCCGACATTGTATTGATGGGTAATGGCATTTTTATTTTGAGTTTCATCGACCCAGTTGGTATTGGCTTTGCCGAAGAAATTTTCGTTGATCTTATCGTATTTGAAAATCAGGTTGCCTTCTGCATCGTAATCCTGGCGTATACCCAGGTCTACATAGGGCATATAAAACATTTCGGCGGTCATCTCGTCCATAAAGCCCGGAGTTGAATAAGCCAATTTGTCGGCAGCGACCTGTCCGCGTTTCACCGCATCCAGTGTTCCACGGATAATGCGGTCCTGATGGCTGATAAACTCGGTCCGGTTGAGCGGTTTGTATTTTTTGACCGGATTACCAACTGATAGAGTGTAACCGGCATTGATTTTCATCTTCTGATTCCGTTGTCCGTTGACAGTATTGACAATGATTACTCCGTTTGCACCGCGGGAACCGTAAATAGAGGTTGCTGCAGCATCTTTCAATACGTCTATACTTTTGATATCGTTGGGAGAGATGGACAATAAGGGGTTGAGGGCATCTTCATCTTTACTCAGGAAAAAAGGAACTCCGTCGATGACATACAGAGGTTCGTTTGTACTTCCTGAAACGGGAGAAGTGATACCCCGGACATTGACGGTAGAAGCAGAACCGGGTTTTCCTGAACTCTGCTGAACCAATACTCCTTTTATAGCACCTCCCAAAAGGTTGTCGAAGGTGGCTGTTCCATTATTGAATTTTTCCATATCTTCAGCCGATACTGACGAAACAGAACTGGTCACATCCCGTTTGGATTTGGTTCCATAACCGATAACAACGACATCTTGCAATTTAACGGCATCTTCAAACATCGTTACATTATGCCTCACATCCTGGGTTGCATCAAACGTAAAGACCACTTTTTTCATGCCGATAAAAGAATAGACGATATCTACCGACAGTCCCTTAACAATGGATAATTGATAGTTCCCGTAAATATCAGTTGAAGTTCCGATGTTTGAATCTCCTATGAAAACAGTAACTCCAGGTAATGGATTGCCTGCCTGATCTGTGACGCTTCCACTGATTTTTACCATTTCTTTTTTACTCTGCGGAATGGCATCCGGACGGGTCGTGATGTAGATTACATCACTTTCGAAAGAAGCCTGATAGGGAGTGTTACGGAAAATATCTGCTAGAATATCTTCAACACTTTGTTGGCTGGCTTTGACATCCATCGGTTTTATGCCTTTAATGTCCTTTTCGTTGTAGATAAAACGTAATCCGGTTTGTTTCCAGATTTCCTGAAACAGAGTGTTGATGTCACATTGTTTCAGGTTTAGAGATACCAGTTGTTTTTGGGAAAAGCCTGTCGCATTGGCACCCAAAATGAAGATGAACATAAAAATTGAGAATAACTTCATGATTCTGACAATTTTTAATCTTTTCCGGCCTGAAGAGGCATAGATTTGATTAGATTTCATACATTTGTAATTAGAGGTTTAACTTTGAACTCCTGAGTGGGCTAGCAAACACTCCGGAATTCTGAACTTTATGACTGGGGATGGTGGTACATTCCCAGTTATTATTAAAAAATAAACGTTCCTTTATTTTAGTGAAATCGGTGGAATCAGTGAAACTGGTAAAATCGGTTCTGTTTTTCCACTGTTACCTTCCTGTTTCAATTTCTTTCAATTCTACTTTTCTATTCTTTTTTAATCAGTTATCTGTATATTATTTCAACTTACATCTGATCAGAGAACACCGATTTCACTGATTCCACCGATTTTACTGGTTCCAATTTTTTGAACAAAATATTGCCAGAAATAATCGAACGTTTTTACTGGATAGTTACCGTATTTCCTTTTACGATAAACTTTGCAGATGAAATTTTTTCAAAGTGGTGAAACAATTCATTTACTTCTTTGTATCTTTCCAGTATTCCTGACAGGCGGACTGTTTTGATCTCTTCGTTTGTATAGAAAACCTGGATGTCATACCATCTGCTCAGTTTTTCCATAATGGATTCGAGAGATTCGTTGTGAAACATGAAATTTCCCTCTTTCCAGGCGATGTATGGAAGAACATTTACGTTCTCGACGCTGATTTGCCGGGTCTTTTCAGATAATTCAGCTTTTTGTGACGGAGTTAGCAGGATTTCTTTTCCCTCATAAGTAATGCCTACACTTCCGTTTACCAGCACTGTTTCAATTTTGCCCTGATTTTGTGTGCTGATATTGAATTGCGTACCGTATACTTTGACTTGCATATCGTTAACCATTACGATAAAAGGGGAGCGGGCGTTTTTAGCCACTTTAAAATAGGCTTCGCCTTTCAGTTTGACAATTCTTTCTTTTGCCGAAAAAGTGGTGGGATATTGTAATTCGGTTTCTGAATTGAGCCAGACCTCGGTGCCATCGGCCAGGGTCAGTTTGAATTCTCCTCCACGGGGGATTTCAAGGCGGTTGAATAATTTTTCTGAAGCCGTTGCTCCTGCGGAGTTGTTATAATTCATAGAACCATTTTCGGAAACCTGAATCATGGTGCCGTCCTTTTCCTGCAATTGCTGGTTGTGAGCCTGGAGATTTATTTTTTCTCCGGATGAAAGATGCAATATGGCATGTGAGGAACCTGGCTGTATATCAGTTTCTGTTGTTACCAAATTTTCTGTACCATTTTGATTGCTGAACAGATAAATGCCGGTTCCGGCTCCGAGAAGGAGTAAAATTCCGGCGGCTATTCCGGATAAACGGCGTCTCCACGAACGCTGGTGTATTTTCCGGCTTAAAGTAGAATATCCGCTCCGGATAGCTTCCGATTGAACGACATATTGTACTTGATGGTGTAATTTCCGGAAATTTTCAAAATAGATCTGATTAGCAGTGTTTTCTGCAATCCATCTTTTTACAGTCTGTTCCTCTTCCGCTTCTGTCTCATTTAACAGGTAACGTAAAAGAAGGGAATCTATTTCATTATTTTGTAACATGATTCTGTTTTTTGTATAAATAATACGGAATGATGTTAAGATTCATTGAATGGATCTTAATTTTTTTTTGAATAAATTGAAGGTAACCCGGAAAAATGGGTTACCTTCCTTCATTCACAAACTCATAAAAACAACTATTTATCGGGTTTTCCGCATAAATCCTGTAAAACTGCGTCGAGGGCAGCTCCGCGCATATCCGTTTTGAAGATACGTCCTTCTTTATCAAGCAGAAGGCAGGTGGGTACTCCCTGTATATTGTAAACTTTGGCTACCGGACCATTGAAGGAATGAGGGTCGCAAAGTTGTTTCCAGACCATTTTTTCCTCTTTCATGGCTTTGTCCCAGTCGGCTTTGTTTTCATCGATGGAAATGCTGACAATCTCGAATCCTTTGTCTTTGTATTCTTTGTAAACATGACGGAGGTGAGGGATTTCACCCCGGCAGGGACCGCACCAGGAAGCCCAGAATTCCAGCATGACATATTTTCCCTGAGGAACGAATGCTGAGAGCATTACCTTTTCTCCCTTCGGGTTGATGAGTTCGATGTCCTGATACTTGCTTCCCAGAGCAATGGGTCTGGCTTTGTCGGCTTTTGCTTTAAAATCGGCGATCTTATCGGGATGGGCAGCCCATGCCTGGGTGATGATACCGGTCAGTTGATCGATCTGCTGTGCGGTGAGATTTACATACATGCCTTCCAGAAACCGGCTGGCAAGGTCGTATCCGACAATAGAACCCGGATGTTGTCCGATAAAGTTCCATTGTGCAATTTGCAGGTCTTTATCCAGTTTCTCCATTTGTCTGGTCAGGGCAATACCTTGTTCTGTATTAAAGATTCCTTCTGCTGACGGGATGTGGTAGACTTTCAGGTATTCTTTGTCCAGGGCTCCGTATTTTTTGTTGAGTTCCCGGGTGCTTGCTTTATACTGGTTGTACAGATCCTGGGTGGCAGAACCGGTGACAGCAGCTTCTTTCCGGAAAGTATCCTCGTTCCAGTAATAACTTTCCAGACTGTCGATATTGCCGGAATAGGTGATGTCTGAATTTTCCAGGTAGAAAACGCTGGACAGTTTCTCTTCTCCGTTTTCTATGATAATCCGGTAGAGGCCTGGTTGGCCGACCTTGCCTTTGAATAGGAATTTTCCGTCCCGGATGGCTGTACTGTCGAGTGTAACTGGAGGATATACATTCCCTTTTTGTAAAGTGACTTTCAGACCGTCCTTGCTTCCGGCGATATTACCGTGAATTGTATAGCCGTCGTGTTTGGGTTGGCAAGCCATAAAGCTTAAACCGAATAGGGTTGCTAAAATAATTTTTTTCATGTTCAATTTTATTTCTCTGTTAATATTCTGGATTCTGTATCAGTTTTTTGTTTCCTGACAATGCTTTTTGCGGGATGGGCAGAATCAGTTGCCATTCTTTTTTCAGGGTGGATTTTACACTGCCCCATGCCAGGTCGCCTGACTGGGTGTAGCGGGCTAGGTCGTACCATTCCTCCCCGTTTTCGATATCCAGTTCCAGCCATTTGTGCTGGCGGATGGCTTCGAGCAATTCGTTGTCCGGGATGTGAGCGACTAAATCCTGAGGATAACCGACCCGGTCGGTGATGACTTTCAGGCTGGCCCGGGCTGCCGGATAATGTGATTGTCCCTGCCTGGCTTCGGCTTCGGCATGGATCAGGTATACTTCTGCGAGCCGCATAAAAATATAGCCGTTACCGATTTCTTTTTCTGAAGGTGATGAATTATAGGGATATTTTCCCAAGCCGCCCCTGACCGCCTCCTTACTTTGAAATGTTGTGATGAAGCGGGGGTCGGCATCAAAGGTACCGGCTTTGCCAGCCCATGCTGTTGATAAATCTTTGGAATAGGCACTGGCTGAAAAACCGAGAGTAATGTCACATGTTTCCAGAATTCCCAGGGTATACGGAGCGAATAGGGTTTCCGGATGGAGGTAATGCTGAAAAAAGAGCTGGCCCCAGTCGTCTGTTTCCATCCGATAGCCCTTGGATTCGGCTTCGTCCAGGACTTCTTTGGCAAGGGTCGCGGCTGAAGGGTAGTCCTTTTGGTAAAGCAGTACTCTGGATTTTAAAGCTTTGGCTGTCAATCTGGAAATGCGGGAATGTTGTTCCACCTTTTCCGGGGCCATGGTTGATGCATCTGTCAGGTCCTGTAAAATGAACGCATAGCAGTCCGCCACTTTATCCCTGGGGACAATCGGCATCCCCGGACGGTAAGGTTCCTTGCGCAGTACGATACCGTATGCCGAGTTGACATCGTAAAATTGGCCGAATTGCCGGAGTAGCATAAAATGGGCCATAGCACGGTGGAATTTACATTCTCCGATGATTTCCGTTTTCCGGGTAGGGTCGATACCTACTGCCCGGTTGGCTTCCAATGCTTCGATCAGATAGTTCGCCGCATTGATCACTGCATATAAGCCTGTATAGGAGCCCTGTATCGCTTCGTTGTCGGGTTTTACGGCATTGGTATAGAAACCTTCGCTGCCATAAACATAGGCATTGTTGATACCTCCTGACAGCAATGACATGTGTACCCTAAAAGGCGTGATCTCGAAGACCCTCCAGTCTTGGTAAATACCGTTTAAGGCCTGTTCGGCACCCCGGGGGGTGGTGACGTAGTTTTTTTCCTCGAGCTGGTTTTCGGGTTGGATGTTGCCGATGCTGTCCATCAGGTCGCAAGCAGACAATAGGATTGTGCTGGCGAAGATACCGATGATATATTTTATTTTCATGGGATTGGGGTTTAATGGTTCGACTTAAAATTCCAGTTTCACTCCGACGGAGAATGTTTTGCTTAAAGGATAAGGATCTTGATTGCGGGTATATCCTGCCAGACCGGCATTTGTATCCAGGACTTCCGGATCGAGTCCCGGCCATTTCGTAAGGGTCCAGATATTGGATACGGAGGCAAAAACCACTGCCGACTGGATGTTCCATTTTTGGAGGAAGGTCTGGGGAACTGTATAGGAAAGGTTGATGTTTTTCAGCCTCAGGTAAGAGGTGCTGAAAACGGTCCTGTCTGATGTGCGGTTGTTGGAGCTGGGATCGTTGCATACCAGCCGGGCATACCGGGCGTCTTTGTTTTCCGGGGTCCAGGTGTTTTCGTACCTTTCACGCAGAATGCTTTGTCCCAAAGTACCGTA
Source organism: uncultured bacterium (assembly GCA_905215395.1). Lineage (GTDB taxonomy): Bacteria > Bacteroidota > Bacteroidia > Bacteroidales > Marinifilaceae > Odoribacter. The sequence goes on from CAJMQA010000030.1 coordinate 13,568, forward strand.
GGTGCTTAGATTATCCATCAGGGCTTTGGTTCCTTTGGAGAATTGGAATGCTACCGACAGGTTGAAATTTTTGTAACTGACGCTATTCAGGAATCCTCCGAAAAATTGGGGTTCCGGATTTGCGATAATGGCTTTGTCGTCGCTGTTGATGACACCGTCTCCATTGATGTCTTTGAATTTATAATCGCCTGCGCCTGTACTGGCTTCCTGGTAGTAATTTACGTTGGGATTCTTTTCGTGTGCTTTTTGGTTGAGCCGGGCCACTTCTTCATCTGTCTGGAAGATTTTTTCGACTACATAGCCCTTCAGTATACCTGCAGGTTTACCTTTTTCGTAAGCTTGCATTTGCCAGGGGTTCAGGTCGGCATTATTAAAGCTTACCACCTTATTGCGGTTGAAAGCGATATTAAACCTGGAGCTCCAGGTCACCTCTTTGTTTCTGATGATATCCCCGCCAATTTCAAATTCCATTCCTTTGTTCGACATATCCATCAGGTTGGAATAAAAGATGGTCGCTCCTGTTTCATAAGGGAAAGGAGAGGGTGACAGGGCTCCGCTGGTGAAGCGGGAATAGGCGTCGATGCTTCCGGACAGGCGGTAGTCGAAGAGGGAAAAATCAATACCTCCGTTATACTCTCTGGTCATTTCCCATTTTACGTCCCTGTTGGGGTAGGTGGAACTGGGTATTATTCCCGGTTTTCCCTCATAGATTGTGGAGCTGGTGCGGGTAAAGAATTGCAGGTAGGTAAAATCGTCCACATTGGTCGATCCCGTTTGTCCGATGCTGAAACGCCATTTCAGGTCGTTCAGCCAGGTCAGATTTTCCATAAATTTTTCCTGGCTCATTCTCCAGCCCAGGGAGAAGGCGGGAAAGTAGGCGCGTTTGTTGCCCGGTCCGAATTTCGATGAAATATCGGACCGAAAATTGAATTCGGCCAGGTATTTCTCGTCGTAGTTGTAGCTGGCACGTGCAAATACAGAATTCAGTCCGCTCCTGCTTTTACCACCACTATAGCTGTCACATTGGCCGGCAGAAGAGATATTGGTCAGGATTTCATCGTCCGGAAAATAAGCGAAGTTATAACCGCTGCTTTCCAGAAAAATACGGTCCCAGGCATAACCGGCCATAAAGGAAGCGCGGTGTTTGCCGATGTTCAGGTCGTAGTCGGCCCGGAAAGTGACAGAACTGGTGGCTGTCTGGCTGGTGTTCTCGTCTAGGATGTTTCTCGGAGTTTTTCCATTGGGAGTTTCGAAGTCATCTGTTGCATAGGTAGGTGTGAACCAACTGCCGTGGTCGTTGAACATGGAAATGTTAATGTCTCCCCTGATTTTCAGATTATCGATGACTTTGTATTCCAGGTTGGCATTGCCGGAGAATTGAGAAGAGCTGTTGTCGTTCCGCTGTCCCCGGCTGGCGACCGGATTGGCTAGATTGCCGGGTTGTCCGTAACCCAATGTACCGTCGCCTGTCCCCCAGTTGCCGTCTTCGTTCTTTATCGGGACGTCGGGACGGAAGGCCCATTCCTGGGTTGAGACCCGATATCCATAGATTGCGCTGCCTAATTTCCGTTTGGAGTAAGTATAACTCAGGGACACTCCTGTTTTGAAGCGTTTGGAGATATCGGAGTCCAAGGCTAAGCGGGCTCCGTAACGTTCCATCTTTTCGTTGATAAAGAGGCCTTCTTGATTCGTGGCATTGAAAGAGAAGGAATAGTTGGTGCTTTCCGATCCGCCCCGGACACCGACATTGTATTGGTGACTAATGGCGTTTTTGTTCTGGATTTCATCGACCCAGTTTGTATTGGCTTTTCCGAAGTAGTCTTCGTTGATCTGATTGTATTTGAAGACCAGATTACCTTCGTTGTCCGTTTCCTGGCGGATACCCAGGTCGATGTAAGGAATGTTCATCATTTCGGCTGTTTTCTGGTCCATAAATCCCGGAGAGTAAGCCAGCGAATAAGGGTCGACCTGTCCACGGTTGACTGCATCGATGGTGCCCCGGATGATCTGATCGTTCAGGCGGATGAATTCAGTCCGGTTGAGAGGCTTGTATTTCTTTACCGGATTTCCGACCGATAGGGTATAGCCGGCATTGATTTTCATTTTCTGGTTGCGTTGTCCGTTGACTGTATTGACGATGATCACTCCGTTAGCCCCCCGGGAGCCGTAGATAGAGGTGGCAGCGGCGTCTTTCAGTACGTCTATGCTTTTGATGTCGTTGGGGGAGATGGTCAGCAGGGGATTCAGGATGTCCGGGTTCTTATTCAGAAAAAAGGGAACCCCGTCGATGACATAAAGTGGTTCGTTGGTGCTGCCGGAGACGGGCGAAGTGATTCCCCGGATATTGATTGTGGAGGCGGAACCCGGTTTTCCGGAGCTTTGTTGCACGAGGACTCCCTTGATGGCCCCTCCCAGGAGATTGTCGAAAGTGGCTGTCCCGTTGTTGTATTTTTCCATGTCTTTGCCCGATACCGAGGAGACCGAACTGGTGACGTCGCGTTTGGATTTGGTTCCGTAACCGATAACGACAACATTTTGTAACAGAACAATGTCTTCCCGCAGGGTAACATCGTGCCGGGTATCCCTTTGGGCATCAAAATTGTAAACTATTTTCTGCATGCCGACAAAAGAGTAGGTAATCTCTACCCTGGAACCTTTGGCTATGGATAGCTGATAATTACCGTCGATGTCCGTGACAGTTCCGGTACTGGTGTTCCCCAGAAAAACCGTTACTCCTGGTAATGGCTGTCCTGAAGGGTCTGTTACGGTTCCGCTGAGTCTGACCGTTTCCTGCTGCGCCTGAGGAATACCGGGACGTGAGGTGATGTAGATGACATCGCTTTCAAAAGAGGCCTGATAGGGAGTATCCCGGAAGATCCGGTTCAGGATTTCTGATACACTTTGTTTGTCGGCTTTGACATCCTGCGGTTGTATGCCTTTGATGTCTTTCTCATTGTATACAAAACGCAGTCCGGTCTGTTTCCAGATTTCCTGAAACAGGGTGTTGATATCGCATTGTTTCAGATTCAGTGAAATCAGATGATTTTGTGAGTAACCCGTCGCATTGGCTCCCAATACGAAAAACAGCATAAAAATTGAGAATAACTTCATGATTCTGACAATTTTTAATCTTTTCCGGCCTGAAAAGGCATAGATTTGATTACATTTCATAAATTTGTAGTTAGAAATTTGACTTATAAAATTCTGGAAGATTGGTGAAATATTCCGGAATTTTGATTTTCTGACTGGAAATGTGCAACCATTTCCAGTCATTTTTTTATCTTTATTTTGTGGCTAGGTGTTATTTCCCTGTTTTTCCACACAGATTTTCCAGTTCGGCATCGAGGAAAGCCCCTCTCATATTAGTTTTGTATATTCGTCCTTCCTGATCGAGCAGGATGCAGTGGGGAACTCCCATGACGTTGTAAACCGTCCGGCTTGGTCCCTGTTTTGTACCTTCGGGATCATCGAGCTGTGGCCAGCTCATTTTTTCTTCCCCGAGTGCTTTCTGCCAGTCTTTGTTTTTCTCGTCTATAGATACGCTGACAATTTCAAATCCTTTGTCCTTATACTCTTTATACACGTGCTTCAGATGAGGGATTTCACCCCGGCAGGGACCGCACCAGGAAGCCCAGAATTCCAGCATCACGTATTTCCCCCGGGGAATGTATTGGGATAGCTTAACCCTTTTTCCTTCAGTATTGGTGAGCTCGATATCCTGATAAGGTTCGCCTATGGCAATTTTCCGGGCTATTCCGGCTTCAGTTTTCAACTCTGTTATTTTGGGACTGTCCCCCCAGACTTTACTAAGCGCTTCTGCCAGTCCGTCGATTTGTGCGGCAGTTAGTGTGACATCTTGCCCCAGGTATTGTGTCATCATCAGGTCGTAGGCCACAATGGAGGCTGGGTACTTGCGGATAAAATCAAGGGTGATTTTATCTTTCTTCGCCCTGATGTCTGAGATTTGCCGGGCCAGCCGGATACCTTCTGCTGTGTTGAAAATTCCGTTCAGTGCCGGTTGGTGGTATTTGGTCAGGTATTCATTGTCCAACTGGCTGAGTTCTTTATTTAACCTGGCCACGGATTTTTGGTAGCTCTGGTGGAGAT
>CAJMQA010000031.1 GCA_905215395.1 uncultured bacterium
TTCAGCCGATCAATAGAAGCGGCTAATAAGTAGGCAGGATCTTTTTCAAGCTTTTTATAAGTATTGGCATCAGCCTGTGCGATCAGATTTAATAATCGTTGTTGGTCGGCAAATACAGATTTATCGAATATTTTATCTGCATAAGCTTCTATTCCTTTCTTCTGGGTTGCAGCTTTTATTTCTGCCGGAATCCATTCTGCGGATAATGCCTGGTTGTATAATTTTAACATTTCAATCAGAATTTGCCGGTCGGTTACAACATCATAATCCTTGTAAAATTCTTCAGCGCTACTTTTCAGTCTTTCTTTGTATTGGTCTATATTTCCCGCTGCAATTTTCATGGTTTTGTAAAGGCTGCCTGCCAGACTTACAATTTCAGCTCCCCTCTTACCTGCTTCATTCAGATGAGCTGATGCCAGAATCAAATCTTCTCTTTTTTCATATAATTGTTTATAACTGTCCAGGATGTCTTTATATTCCTTTTTACCGGCAGCCCAACGGCGGAATGCCTGTTCCTGCTCTTGTTTTTTGGCTACGGTATTAAAACGTTTCAGACCTTTGATCTCTCCTTGCCATCTTTTCCAGGAATTGGCAACACTGGCAGCTTTGGAAGCATATTTAATCCGGAGCAGTTCGTCCGATTCCATAGCATCGTTGATTACATTCAATTTGGCTGTACGAATGGCAATCTTATGTGGGTTTTCAATCTCCTGTAACTGCCGGACAGCATAAGAGGTCAAGTATTCGGTAGTAGTTCCCGGATAACCGAATACCATTGTAAAATCGCCTTCATCCACACCTTTAGCTGAAATTTTGAAATAAGAAGCCGGATGATAAGGTTGATTATCCGGAGCATAAGAAGCAGGTTCATTATTCTTATCCGCATAAATACGCAATACGGAAAAATCTCCGGTATGGCGGGGCCACATCCAGTTATCCGTATCTCCGCCGAATTTTCCGATTGCTGAAGGAGGAGCTCCCACTAAACGTACATCTTTATAAATCCGGAATACAGACATAAAATATTGATTTCCATTAAAATATGGTTTAATATTAGCCATCAGGTTGGTTCCCTTTACAGCCTCCTGTTCCAATTTTTTACAGATTTCCTGAATTTTATGACTTCTTTCTTTTTCATTCATCTCCGGAGTCAGTTGTGAATTAATTTGTTCTGTAACATCTTCCATACGTACCAGAATAGAGGCTGTTATTCCCGGATTTGCCAATTCTTCCTGATGGTTTTTAGCCCAGAATCCATCCCGGAGGTAATTGTGTTCCAGACTGGAATGATTTTGTATCATATCGAATGAACAGTGATGATTGGTAACAACCAGTCCTTCCTTACTGACAATCTCCCCTGTACAAAAATGAAAAAAAGGCTGTCCTTCTCTTCCCAGACCAACCACAGCATCTTTCAAAGAAGCCTGATTAATACTGTAAATATCTTCTGCTGTCAGTTTAAAACCCTCTTTTTGCATATCCTCGATGTTGTATTTTTTCAGCAACATCGGAATCCACATTCCTTCATCAGCACGACATCCGATCCAGCCCAGCAGTAAGGCCAGGAATAATAACATTGATTTTCTTTTCATAACGTTTTTATTGGTTGATGATTTATTGATTTTGTATTAAAAGTTTTTTAAGGCTTCATACAACTGTTGAACCGGTAAACCCATCACATTGTAAAAGGAACCTTCGATTCTCCTGATTCCAATATAGCCAATCCATTCCTGAATACCATAAGCACCAGCCTTATCATATGGTTTGTAATTATCTACATAGCAGTTGATCTCTTCATCAGACAAAGGTTTAAAATAGACATCTGTATAAGCAGAAAAAGATTTACGGCGTTCCACACTTGTCAGGCAAACTCCGGTAATCACAGTGTGTTTACGTCCTGATAATTGATGAAGCATATTCACTGCCTCTTCCTTATTTTGGGGTTTACCTAATATCTTTGTATCCAGACAGACAATTGTATCTGCCGTAATTAATAATTCCCCTTCCTGTAATTCCCCTTCAAAAGCAGTTGCTTTTAAGCAAGCCAGAAATTCCGGAACTTTATTTGCTTCCATGCTTTCCGGCCATATTTCCGCTGTATGTTTCAATTTGACTTCAAATTTGAATCCCGCATCGCACATCAATTGATGGCGCCGGGGAGAAGCAGAAGCCAGAATCAGTTTGTATTCCATAAAATTTTTATTTTCAATCTGTAAATATCAAGAGGAAAAAATGTCTCAATAGTACGCTTATTCCCACACATAAAACCATAATCAGACGAATCATCCGCAATTGGAACTTCCGGTATCCGTTTTTATTTTGTACAGAAACAATATAAACAGCATAAGGAAGCAATATGCCCGCAATGATATAGACCAGAATTGCCAATGAGGCTGTAAATTCAATGCAATAAATGATCAGAGCTGAAAGCATACTCAAAATAGCCAGCCCCCCGATAAAATTGGCTGCTGTTTTTCTTCCTAACTTTACCGGAATTGTCTGGGTGCCATTTTCCCTGTCCCCTTCCAAGGTATAGATATCCTTATTGATTTCATACATTAAACTATTCAGAAAAATAAACCACGAAAATCCGAATACCCAGTAAAACATATAAATAAAGTTGGTTCCGGTTTCCAGTAATATATTAGCATAGGCCATATTCAATAAAGGAATTTCGTAAATTATAGCACTTACAGGAATAAGGGAAGCCAGAAACCCCACCAGGACATTTCCTAAAATAAAATATTTTTTATAGGTAGAAGAATAGAACCACAAAATTCCGGAGACCAATAGAAACAGTATACCTATCTTCCAGACTCCAACGGCAAATCCCAAATAAAAAGCTATCCCTACAGCAGCAATATTCAAGACCGTATGTAAAGAAATGGCCAGCCTCCGGCTGACTGTTTTTCCAACCAGTACCTCCCTTACACCGGAAATCCTGTCTGTACGGGTATCGAAATAGTCATTAATCACATAGGCTCCGGAAATCAGGCAGCAAACAGCAATGACCACCAGCATAAATGCCCAGCTACTCATCTGCAATTCAAAACCATTTATTTCCAGCATAGGAAGCACAACCAAGTAACGCATTGCATACATTGTTAAAGCTGCAAAAGCAATGGTACGGATCCGGATAAGCCGAAGAATTTGCCACATAATTTAATGTTTTACATACTTTTGACATAACAGTGGGTGTCCATCCAATCTCCTCTTGCCTTTAACACCTGAGCCACAACATCCCTGACACATCCTTCCCCACCTTTCACATCAGAGATATAACGGGAAATGCCTTTGATCTCTTCACAAGCATCCAGAGGGCATACGGGTATGCCTACCTGTGTCATGATATTGTAATCGGGAATATCGTCCCCCATATACAATATCTCATCTGCTTGCAGGGAATACCGTTTCACAATTTCACTCAGCGCCTCCAATTTATTTGAAATTCTCAAGTATATATTCTCACTTTTGATTCCCAGTTTTTCAAGACGTTCCCGGACCCCGGGAGCTCCTCCTCCTGAAATAACAGCAATTATATAACCCTTTCGCACGGCATACATGAGTGCATACCCATCTTTCGTACAGGAAGTCCGGATCAATTCACCTTCAGGGGACAAATTTTGAGTCTGATAGGACAAAACTCCGTCAACATCAAAAATAAATGCCCTTACTTTTTTCAAATCATCTTTAAAAAATCCCATATTTTCTTACCATAAAGTTAACATCAACGGTTTGTTTTCATTCTCATTTTTCACTTCTGCTGCTTTTGCCACAGAGTCTTTAATAGAGTCTGAAATCTGAGTATACAAATTTAGTAATTTCCGGTTATCTTTCAACATAGTTTTGTGCATACTCAGAATAGAATCGTCTCCTCTTTTGGCTGGTCCCGTTTGTGCATTCTCCGGACTCATTAGCATAACTTTATGGGCCGTTTCAAAAATCAGGGGCCGTAACAAAGTATCATCCAACCCTTCTTTTTCCAATATTTTTCCTGCAATACCATATAAGTGATTGACAAAATTATTGGCAAACACGGCAGCTAAATGCAAGCTTTTCCGCTTTTCGGAATTAATCTCTTCCACCCGGACAGATAAAAGCTCTGCAATTTCACGCACTATTTTATAAACTTCAATATTGGATGCCTCAATACACAAAGGAATTTCTCTAAAATCCAGTTCCCTCTTTTTGGTAAAAGTCTGCAAAGGATACAATACCCCGCATTTCTCAGTATAAGGCTTAAAAACTTCCAGGGACAAGCTTCCGGAAGTATGTAGTATAATAGCATTTTTATTTATTCTTATACTCTTATACAAAGACAATAAGGCATCATCACTTACACAAAAAATGTAGATATCTCCATCCGGATAAATACCCATGATATCTGCAGTATAAGTAATTCCGGTTTTCTTGCCCAGTTCCCTGGCAGATTCAATGCTGCGACTGTATACCTGACAAAGATTCAAACCCGCCTTCAACAAAGCCGGCGCCAAATGGTGAGCCACATTTCCTGCTCCAATCAGCACAATCCTCTTATCCATCATATTCAAATGCAATATTCTTAGGTTTTATTTTCCCCTCTTTCAAATAGCTGACTAAACGTTGGCAAGCCAGACATATATCCTGATAAAAAATCTGAGATATCAAAACTAATTTACCGTCCGTATATTTCAAATGTTTGAATTTCCCTTCAGAATCTTCTTGATTCATAAGTAATAAATCACCTCCCGGAATAAAAGTATGAGTCATTTGGTTGCGTAATTTGTCATACAGAAAAAAATTGTCATTCAATAAACGGTATCTTCCTCCGAATAAACGGTTTACTCCTGCCGAGAAACGCCGGGCTGACTGTCCTTTTGCTTTCATGGGTTTATTGTCCAGAAAACCTCCCAATATTTCTATGGTCTGTCCCATCAGTACAAACTGCATATAGGATAGTTCAGCCTCCTGCAATTTTCCCAATTCCCGGATAATAACATTCTCCAGAAATACTTCTATATGTCTGATCTGTTCTGCTTGCTCCATATATTGCCCAAAATTAAGGCAAATAATTGAGAAACGGAAATCAGTAATTTTGTATCTTTGCGAAAGTTTTAAACACTATGATTTGAATTTTGTAAAGCCATGATTTTAATAAATAATACAGCCATTGAGAAAGATGATTTTTCCGAGCAGATATTTGAAAACAGCCTGAGCATATACGAAGTGGTCCGAGTATTCAAAGGGAGACCTATCTTCTTAAGTGATAATCTTCAGAGATTAGATAATTCACTTAAAAAATCAAATATTCATATGAATGTAAAAAATTTAAATATACCTGAAAAGTTAAAGCATTTTATCGATCTGTCACACATTACAGAAGGAAATCTGAAATACGTGCTTCATTTTAAACAGGCTCAACCGGATGAATATATTTTTCAAATTCCTCACTCTTACCCCACAGCCAGAGATTATGAACAGGGTGTGGCGACGATGACTTACCCTGCTGTCCGGGAAAATCCGGAAGTCAAATACATCAATGCAGATCTGCGTACATTAGCCAATCGCCTGATGCATGATAATCAGGTATATGAAATCCTTCTGGTTGACCGGAATGGATTTATCACAGAAGGTTCCAGATCAAATGTTTTCTTCATCAAAGGTAACGTATTATACACTGCACCAGTTAAATATGTACTTCCAGGTACCAGTCGTAAACGGGTAATTGAAATTTGTAAAATCTGTCAGTGTCCTGTTGAAGAAAAGCAGATTGCTTTATCCGGGCTGTCCGGATATGATGCTGCTTTTCTTTCCGGTACCTCTCCACTGATTCTACCCATCCATCGTATCGATAATTTATATTTTGATCCTAAAAATCAATTGCTTCAAAAATTAATGAAACAATATTTCACACTTTTACAAAACTCATAAGAGTTGTATAAACGTAGCAGTAAAACTTCAACCTGGATTTTTGGATAATTTAAGAAGATTTGAAGATGGAAAGCTTCTTTAACTGCTATTTTTTTTATAATATTGCAAAACAAATCTTATTAATGCTCAATGTATGAGCATTTTGCAATTAGTGTGACTCATTTACAATTGTAAAACTGATAATGAAATATTTGATTTTAATTGTCCTGACAGGCCTGATTATTTTTACGAAACCCTGGAATTTAAGTTTTGCAGGAGATCGCTCATCTACAGTAAAAGATACAACTCAGGTTTCTGATTCAATGATACTGTTTCCAGCCAATCAAGTCATTACAAACGAAGATTCAGAGTTGGAAATTACCCGTAAATTTGATCATATCATTGAAAAATTTATGAAAAAATGGGAAATTAAGGGAGCTTCTTTTGCGTTAATGAAGGAAGATCGTTTGATATACAGCAAAGGATATGGTTATGCGGATGAAGAGATGGGAATTCCCATGGACGTCATGCACGTATTTCGTATTGCTTCTGTTTCAAAGTTAATAACGGCTGTTGCGATTATGAAATTACAGGAGGAAGGAAAGCTATCTTTATCGGATTTAGTTTTTGGTCCCGAAGGTATATTGAACGATTCTGTTTACTCCAACATCAGAGATCCCCGGACACGGAAAATTACCGTTGAAAATCTTTTACGGCATCAGGGAGGTTTTTCCATTGCTTATGGTGACCCGATGTTTTGTCCGCTGGATATAGCCAATAAAATGAATGTCACACCACCGGCAGATTTGAATACCATAATCCAGTTTGTATTATCCCGACGATTAAGTTATACTCCAGGAGAATCAACTGCTTATTCCAATATTGGTTACGGGATATTATCTAAAGTTATAGAGAGAATATCTCAACAAGACTATGAAACCTATATCCGAAGACAGATTTTAATGCCGGCCGGATGTTTTGATATGCATTTGGGAAAGAATCTTTATGAAGATAAATTGCCCAATGAGGTAAAATACTACGAGGTAGAGAATGCCGGACAAATACCTTCATGTGATGGTAGTGGTAAACTGGTTGCCCGTAGTAATGGAGGCAATAATATTGAGGAATTATATGGAGCCGGTGGCTGGGTCGCTTCTCCTACAGAGCTATTACGTTTTCTGGCTGCAATCGATGGTAATCCGGTGATTCCTGATATTCTGGAAGATTCTTCGATTGAATATATGACTCAGAATATATCCAATGCCCTTCCTATCGGATGGATGGAAACAAATTCACGGGGAGACTGGATCCGAACAGGTACACTGGCAGGCACAAGTGCTTTGATGAAAAAACAAAATGATGGTTATGCATGGGTGTTCCTGACTAATACAAGTAGCTGGAAAGGTGCCCATTTCCCTCCCTATATCAACTCTACCATAAAAAAAGCGATGGCATCTGTGCAAGAATGGCCAGAACGGGACTTATTTGAAATGCAGCATTTTAATCATGAAAAATTACTTGTCATCAAGTGATGCAAAAAACAGTTATACTGGCACCTAATGCTTTTAAAGGAAGTCTGGAGGCACCGGAATTTTGCAGGATTATGGCGGAAGAACTGAATTCCCCTTCATGGCATATTCTTTCTTTACCGATGTGTGACGGAGGTGATGGGTCAGCAGCAATTATTGCCTCTTATCTGCAAGCCCTCCCTATACATACAATGGCTTGTGATGCCTTGGGCAGAAAACAGAAGGTTACTTATTACCGTAAAGGGACGACAGCTATCGTTGATTTGGCTGAGGTCTGTGGCCTGAAAGGGCTCTGCAGGGAGGAGTACGATGTTATGAACGCCAATACAGCAGGTTTGGGTATCGTTTTAAATGAAGCTGTGAAACAAGGATGTAAAAAAATTTTATTAGGGGTTGGTGGAAGTGCAAGTATTGACGGAGGTACAGGTGCACTGAAAGAGATGGGTTTGAAAATTGTAAAGCAAAGCTCTGTATATAGAAATGATCTAATTGAAATTAAAGAAATTGACACAACTTTATTAAATAAAAATTTTAATGATATCGAATGGATTATTTTATGTGATGTAGATAATCCTCCTTATGGTTCCCAAGGAGCTCCTGCAATTTTTGGACCGCAGAAAGGAGCTGCTGCTTTACAAATCTTACTATTGGATCAGCAACTCCGCTTTTACAGAGATTTGTTATTGTCAAAGACAGGGAAAGATATTGAAAATCTGAGACATGGTGGTGCAGCAGGCGGAATAGCAGCAACCTTTGCAGTTTTGCTGAATGCACAACTGGTTTCCGGTGCGGAATATTGTCTCGATCTGTCAGATTTCAGGAATCAACTGGAGCAGGCAAGCCTGGTCATTACTGGTGAGGGTAAACTCGATTCACAAACTCTTTGCGGTAAACTTCCGGGAGTCATAGCTGAAATATGCAGGGAAAAATCTATTCCACTAATTGCAGTAGCTGGAATCTCTGAACCTTTTTCCCATCTTTTTACCAAGACCTATTCATTGATGGATTATGCTGAAAGTTTATCAGATTCTATCCGTCAGCCAGATTATTATTTACGACTTGTAGCCAGAGATATAAAGAGAAATATCCTAAAATTAATATAAATTTGCCACTTTCCTTTGAGTTTTAATTTCAATTTGCAACTTTTGTACTAAAATAATTAATAATCTAAACTTGCAGACAAAATTATGGCATTTCAGATTTTAACCATTAATCCTGGTTCAACCTCAACCAAAATCGCTGTATTTGAAGATGATAAAGAGGTTTTTACCAAAACTCTCCGTCACTCAGCCGAAGAACTAAGTCCATTTACTACTGTGGCCTCTCAGTTTCAATTCCGGAAAGATATTATTTTATCTGAATTGAAACAAGCAGGTTTTGATATTCACCGTTTTGATGCAATCGTTGGCAGAGGCGGATTAGTAAAACCAATTGAATCGGGAATCTACGAGGTAAATGACGCATTAGCTCACGATCTGGAATTTCCGGTGATGGGAGAACATGCTTCCAATCTGGGGGGATTGATAGCCCGTGATATTGCCAAAGAAATTCAGAATAAGGCTAAAGCATATATTGCAGATCCTGTAGTTGTTGATGAAATGGAACCTATTGCACGCATTTCCGGACATCCGGCAATCCATAGGGTATCTATTTTTCATGCCCTGAATCAGAAAGCTATAGCCCGGACTTACGCACAGGAAACAGGCAGGAAATACGAAGAACTCAACCTGATTGTAGCTCACATGGGAGGAGGTGTTTCGGTTGGTGCACATTGTCAGGGAAGGGTGATCGATGTGAATAATGCCTTGGATGGTGATGGTCCTTTCTCTCCGGAGCGTTCAGGCGGATTACCAACCGGATCTCTCGTCGAAATTTGTTATAGTGGAAAATCCAAAGCAGAGGTGAAAAAAATGCTGAAAGGTGAAGGCGGCGTAGTCGCTTATCTGGGTACCAATGATATGCGTCTGGTTGAAGATACAGCTCCCGTTAATCCGGAATATGCCATGATACAAGATGCTATGTGTTATCAGATTGCCAAGGAAATCGGTGCTATGGCTGCTGTATTGAAAGGAAAAGTGGACGCTATACTACTGACCGGTGGTATAGCTTATGGGAAACCTATTACCAATTATATCAAAGAAATGGTAAACTTCATTGCTCCGGTAAAAATATATCCGGGAGAAGATGAGATGCGAGCCTTGGCCATGAATGGATTAATGGTACTGAAAGGCGAAATGCAGGCAAAAATATATTGATTAAAAAAGGGATTGACATTGAATTGTCAATCCCTTTATTTTTTCCGGCTGAAAATATACTTTCCGGAGCCAGGTATGAATTAATAATCAAAGTAAAAATAGATAATTCTACGAAAAAAATTTCGTCATTCGCAATAAATATCTTACCTTTGATTCGTATTTGAGATTTGATCAGTTTGTATTTAAAGCGACTTGCCTTCATTTAAAATGTATAGTTAAGTAGACTTTCCTTCAGCTTTCAACCTCATTTCAATATTAGTTTTTAATTATTAAAGTTTTAACTTAATGAACATTTACATTTCAAATTTAAGCTACGCTATAAATGACAGCGACTTAAAAGAATTATTCGGAGAATATGGTGAAATAGTCTCTGCAAAAGTAATCACAGACCGCGAAACCGGCAGATCACGCGGATTCGGATTTGTAGAAATGAGCGATGACACTCAGGGACAAAAAGCCATTGACGAACTGAATCAGGCTGAATATGATGGCAAAGTAATCAGCGTAACAGTTGCGCGTCCGAAAACTGATCGCCCGGCCGGCAATCGCGGAAGTTTCGGAAACAACCGTGGCGGTGGCTTTAACAAAGAACGCAGAGAAAGAAGATATTAAGATAAAAAACCGGAAAATTTTCCGGTTTTTTTATACCTGTATAATTTTTCCGGTTTTCACATACCAGATATATCCTTCCACATTTAACATTCCCATTTTCCGTAAAGTATGGCAATAAAATCTGACTTGCTTCAGATAGCTATTTTCTTCGCTTTGTCCGAATTTATAATCGATTACCCGGACTATCCCATCCTTGATAATAATACGGTCTGGCCGGACTTTATTTCCCCCTGGGAAAAGTATATCCCTTTCATTTATAATCTGAAAATTCCCGGTGAACCATTCCAAAGCCCGGGGATGGGAAATGTATGCCTGTAGCTTCATTCGATATTCCTCTCTCTCCTCTCTGGCTATTAAACCGGCAAGATAAGCCTGCTGTATTGCTTTTTCTATATCTTCTGTATATTTTATGGACTTAAATATTTCATGCAGCAATTTTCCTTCATCAATGGCTGAACGGCCGGTATTCTCCGGTTCTGTATAATCTCTGAACTTATATTTAACACTGATACGGTCCTGAGGATGCCATACCGGATAATGAGTAATCGTCAGGGAAAACTGATTCCGGGAATCTGAAGAGTGAAAGAAACCTTTTTCCCCAAAACAGAAATGCATATCTTCATTCAACAGGATCCCTGCAGGCAATTCTGTTTTAAAATCTGCCAATACCGTATACATAAAATTTCCGATGTCATTTACCGGTATACTACCATCTTTATTGATTTTAGGGCTATAAGGACGGACATACAACTCTGTTTTAGCACGGGTCAGAGCAACATACAGTAAATTCAGATTATCAATGTAGGCTTTCAGATGCTCATCCAGATAATTTTCCTTAAAAATAGTATTTACTAACTTAGAGGAATAGTTTAAAGGTGCGTAGTCTAACATTTTAAATCCCTGCTGATTATTACTACACCATATTCGTCTGATTGGACGTACACTGTCCAATTCCCAACAACAAAAGGGAAGTAAAACATATTCAAATTCCAATCCTTTAGACTTATGAATGGTTAGAATACGCACTGCATCAACTTCTTCAGAAGTTGATAAAACTCTTTTTCCCCGTTCTTTTTCCCACCACTCCAAAAACAAAGTGATACTATTTGAATTTCCTGTTTCATATTCATAAACGATATCCTGAAACGCAATAAGATAAGGGATTTCTTCTTTCTTCTCCTTCAGACCCAAACGGTCAATAATGGTTTCGATGGTCTCATACAGAGAATAAGACATCAGAGAAGTCGCATTTTCCCCCAAGTCTGTCTCCAGTAACTGCCACACATCTTTCCCCGCTACTTCTTTAAAATATCCATGCAAATCCGGGTGGACAGAGTTGGTAACAAATATTTGATAGAAATACAAAATTTTGGCCTTATTCACCATATCATAAGGTTCTGTCAGATATTTCAGGATAGCAATTATAAATTGCACATATGGTGAAGACCAGACATATAGAGAATCATTGGAAATGAAATCAATGGTTTGTTCTTTCAGTTTGTTATATTCCATCAGGAAGTCAGCAACCGCAGCTCCCTCTTTTCCACTTCTTACCAAAATAACAATATCTTTTAATTTTCCGCCTCTCTGTAAAATATCTGAAATAATTGCGACGATATCATCTAAAATCAATTGTTCCCCGTCTTCTGCTTTTTTTTCAGGCCCAAATTTGATATCGACATAACCTTTTTTATTTTTACAGGGATTTTGTTTCAATCCCTGGTAGGCCTCCTGAATGATACGGGCTCTTGGATCCTCTTCTCCAACATCTGATAGGTATTGTGCAGCAAGGATTTGTATGGCTTTTTCAAAAAAAACATTATTAAATTTTACGATCTCAGGGGCACTTCTCCAGTTATTTTCCAACGCAATATTACGAACTCCCAGCTCACGGAACTGTTGTTCTACTCCACCCGCCAAAAGTCCCCAGTCTCCATTTCTCCAACGATATATACTTTGCTTCACGTCCCCAACGATCATGGCTTTACTGCCTTCGGCAAGACTATTAACCACCAAAGGACGGAAATTCCTCCATTGCATGGCTGAAGTATCCTGAAATTCATCGATCATAATGTGCTTATAATAATTCCCATATTTTTCGTATAAAAAAGAGGTATCATTATTAGCGATCAGCATATTCAATACATGAGTGGTATCACTCAACAGCATCAATCCTTTTTCATTGCAATAGCTTCGGACTTCCTGATACAGATCATTCAATATACCTAACTGATAAAGATTATCGGATAACTGACGTGCAGACATATAGTTACAGAAATCCTGCTGATACAATTCCAGTACCTGTTTCAATAAAAACATCAGTTGGGAACGTATGGATTCAATTCTGGATTTATTAACAGAAGTTTTTGTTACCCAAGCCTCTTCATCGTCGGCTCCTTTTTTCACAGTAGCCGTCGGCTCATCATAATTTTCATCTAGTAATTTGTAAAAATAAGACGCACAACCGGCTTTCCCCCCTTTAAAGTCGTTAAGTTCTAATCCGGCCTGTTGTATGATCCCGATAGCTTTACCCGCAATGTTCTGTGAACGTTGTTCATACGTCTGAATGATAGAAAATAAAAATTCCCGGTAATTTTTCAGGAATGATTTGTCACTGAATTTTTCAAGAATCTGTTTATCGAATAACATATAATTTTCGCGGAACAACTCTTCTCCCAAATCTGCCATTTTGGATTTGACACTCCAGGATTTTCCTTCGTCCACATTCTGATTCATCAGTTCACTGATCCAACTTTTCAAGACAGGATTCTCCTTTAACTGTTGCATCACTTTATCTACTGCTTTTAGTAACACAAAGTCACTGTCCAATTCTACATTATATCCGGGAAAGATTCCTAATTCATGTGTAAAAGACTTGATAATCCGCTGGAAGAAACGGTCTATAGTAGCAACTGAGAGACGTCCGTAATCATGTAATAGCATGGTCCGAAGCAAAACAGCCCTGTTTTTTAATTGCTCATCCGAGAAACCGAAGGTTTTCTTTAAAATTTTTCCGTACTCACTCTCTTTCCCTTCAGCTAAATGATGAAGCTCATTGATGATTCTCGACTTCATCTCCTCTGTTGCCTTATTGGTAAAAGTTACAGCCAGAATATTTTTATATTCTCCCGGTGTATTAAAAATAATCTTAAAATATTCCAATGTCAGGGCAAAGGTTTTTCCGGAACCTGCCGAAGCTTTATATATATCAAGCATAATTCAATTTAAACTTTTTTCCGGAGCTTGTTGCTGATCCAATAGTTTTTTATCTGTGATTCGTTTTTTGATCATCCTGATGTATTGCTCCAGATAATTTTTCTCTTCTGTATCTATTTTTACTGTTAAAACCATTTGCTGAGCTTGTAACAAAAATGAAAGAGCGCTTTCAAAATCCGTATTGTTTTCATACAACCAAGCCAGATTTATTGCTGCTAATATAGCTGTCTTCCCAGGTAATTGCATGGCACCGATCCATATACGGTATGCTTCTTCCGGATTATTTGCCTGAAGACAAGCATCACCCACCCCCAAGACTTTCCCTTTACGATATACCCTTCGCTCGGTTTGTTCCCAATGAGGCACAATGCGTTCAGCATAATTTGCCCCAAGTCTCCACGTTCCGTCTAAAATATGATAGGCAAATTCTTCATTACCTGTAAAAACCTCGTTAATTTTATCTTGCAAAAGAACAGAATCTAAAGGAGAAGCCTTATCTTTAGCGTATAAACGTATAAACCAATTATTTTTTAATTCGGAATCCCTGTTTTCCATTTTATAAAATTGCAACTCAACAGAAATCAGATAGTCTACATGAAAGGTTTCACACAAAGAGCGTATACTATCCGGTGTCAGAGGTTGGGGCAAGGTTGAATCAGCCACAAATGAATTTCCTTTTTCCTGCAGGAGAAGTGCTGTGTCCAGATAGTTACTACCTGTCAGGACATAATTAATACCATTGGAAAACTCTTGAAATACAGAAGCTCTGTTCAATTCCGGTATGTAATTTATAAATCTCTTTTGATAATCCGGATATCCGATATTTCTGTCCAGTAAAGCAACTTTTTTACCGGACTCCAATACAATTTTTGCCGGCACCATTACCTCTATCGGCAAAGTTCTATATGTTGTACAGGAAACCAGAATGGTCATCCATAGCAGAAAGACTATCCGGCATAATACCTTAGTAAAAACCATTCTAAACATAACAACAATAGTAAAATTAACCCTAATCCCCCCATCGTCCTGCATTCAGCAAAACTTATTTCAGTTTTATATACGGGATTAAATTTACTATTTGTATTTAAAATCTCTACAATTTCCGACAGATTTTTTACCGGAGTAGTTTTTGCGTTCGTTTGTTTCGATATTTCCTGTAACAATTGCCAGTTGGCCACCTGATCATTCAATTCAGAATTGTGAGTTCTGACATAAAAAACTCCCTCTTTTTTAAACAGCTGTTCTCCCAGGACAGTAGTTAAAACATAATGATATTCCCCTGATTTCAGATTGCCCAGATTTATTTTATACTTATTGAGATGACGGCTTAACAGATAGTCGAAGTCTTTTCCATTAAATTTTAATTTTAACTTGACATCAGAAGCATTAACAAGCTCATAACTATCATTATACAATTCAGCATGAATCAAAATATCTTCTGAATCCTCATAAAGGGATTTTATATCGTGAATAAATCTTTCTGTGCCTTTCCGGATAGTCAGATAACTTACTGTTTTCTGAATCAATGCATTAAACAGATCATGAGTCCCGGTTTCTGCATACGAATATAATCTCCATTTCCAGAGACCGTTTCCCCAGAAATAGCAAGTTTTATACCCCTGGGTGTCATAAAATCCGAACATTCCGTTTGAACCAGGAATATTTTTAATTTTCTGAGTAAACAAGAGCTTCCCTGCCCCTGTCTTAATTTCCCCGAAGGGCACATAAACAGGAGGAAAAACAGAGTATCCGGCTTCTTCCTGATCCGTCAATTCAAATAAACTAAAATCCTGATTGACAGCAACCCCAGCATACTCAGTCAATCCACTTGAAAAATCAACTGAATAATTGTTAGTATATCCCGCCATCAATTCCATTGAATTGGCATTTGTCAATATATTCCAAACCGCAATCTTTCGCTTTTCCAACTCTTTCAGTAATTTTTGATATTCAGGGTGACCGGGTTGCGGATTATGGAAAATAAACAGGTCTGCCTTTAAAGAATCCAGTGATTCTCCTTTCCGGTATACTTTACAATCATATATATCCGAAGTTTGAAGGGCATTCACAATAGCAGCAATATCCGGATGCGGAGCCGATGCATAAACCACAATATGACTGGAATTATCCATGATAGTAGTCCATGTTTCAGCCTTATTATTCAATTTTGTCCGTTCCTTGGATACAGTTTCTGCAATCAGCTCATATTTAGACAAACCTTTACGCTTTGCTTCTACTTCAAAAAAAATTTCTTGCCAGAAATTTTCACAATCGATCCATAAAGTCTTCTCAGCAATTTTTTCCCCGTTTTCTTTCAGTATACATTTTACTGTTTCTCCTTGCTGCTTTAATGCAACTAATTCAGCTTTAACAGGAAACAAGGTATGCATAAAGTTATATTTGTTAGTTTCCAGCCGGCTGACATATACATCCGGATAGACTGTTGTATCTCCTAAAGCAACTGTATACACAGGAAATTCCGGAGTTTTATAGACAGGATTCACTCCTGAATTATAAATGCCATCTGAGAATAAAATCATTGCATCCGGACGATGTGAAAGATAATTCTGTCTGGTATAATCAAATAACGCAGCAATATCGGTTTTATTATCCTGATAATTAATATTTGTCCCCTTTCTGACTGTATTGCCAAAAATCAGAAAGTTTACATCAAACTTATTTTTCAGGGTTCCGATTATTGCATTTAAAGATTCTCTATACGCTTCCTGATAATAGATAGAATCCTTATTTTGCATCAGGGAAGCAGAATTATCCTGGGCTATCAACAATACCGGTTTCTCCTCTGTCCGTTGCAACAGAGACAAAGCCGGATTTAATAAAAGTAATAGTAAGGTAAAAATAACCAGAAATCGCAATCCGGAAATCACAATACGTATTCCCAAGGGTATATCTGGTAATCTTGAAAGTTTCCTGAATTTAAACCAGGTAACTGTAAATGACAGCAGGAACACAGGCAGTAGCCACACATACGAATATTCAAATACCACTCCCAACCATCTTTAAAGGTAAAATGAATTGTAGATTTTCATTGAGAATCTACAATTCAGATATTTTATTACATATTCATTCCGCCGCAAACATGGATAACCTGACCGGTTACATATCTGGACAAATCTGACGCCAGGAATATACATACATCTGCAATATCTTCAGGCGTCCCGCCTCTTTTCAACGGAATCTTAGCCGCCCATTCTTTCCGGACATCTTCAGGCAACTGAGCAGTCATGTCTGTAATGATAAAACCAGGAGCTACCGCATTTGCACGAATATTACGGGACCCCAATTCTTTGGCTACACTCTTGGTAAAGCCAATGATTCCGGCTTTGGAAGCAGAGTAGTTTGCCTGTCCTGCATTACCACTAACTCCTACGACAGAACTCATGCTGATAATAGAACCACTCTTTTGTTTCAACATAATTGCAGAAACAGCTTTTGTATAATTGAATACCGATTTAAGATTTACACTGATAACAGCATCCCACTGCTCTTCCGTCATTCTCATCAATAACGTATCCTTCGTGATTCCGGCATTATTTACCAAAATATCAATTCGTCCAAAGTCCTTAACCACCTCTTCTACTGTTGCCGCAGTCTGGGTAAAATCGGCAGCATTGGAAGCATACATCTTAGCTTTTACCCCACAAGCCTCAATCTCTTTTTCAGTAGCTTGTGCAATTTCATCATATCTCAAATCTGTAAAAGCAATATCAGCCCCTTGTTTTGCAAATGCCAAAGCAACAGCTTTTCCAATACCTCTGGAAGCACCAGTGATCAGTGCAGTCTTTCCTTCTAATAATTTCATAATTACGGTTTTATTTCAACTAATATTCATTTAACCGAAACCGCATCCGCGACTTCTTAATAAAATTAATCCGACAAATATAAACAAACAAATTCAATGTTGAAAATTATTAGTTTTCAGGAATTATTTTCTTATTCATCAGACAATGACAGATCTGTTCTGAAATTTCTTGAGAATAAACCAAATATCCCCATATTTCAAAACATTCCTGAGTTTGTATGGAAATAAGAGAATTATTTGCAATCAATTCAAACC
>CAJMQA010000032.1 GCA_905215395.1 uncultured bacterium
CAAGTATAAAGATTGGTCGAAAGAGTTGAAGCTAATCTATGACTACCATTCGGAGTTGAAGGTTGTTTTTACGGGCTCATCAGTTCTCGATATAAAAAAAGGAGCCTCAGATTTGAGCCGCCGTGCTGTGATGTATCAAATGCAGGGACTTTCATTTAGAGAGTATCTGAAATTGTTTCACAGCATTGATATGGCTCGCTATGATTTAGCAGATATTATTTCTCAAAAAGTAACTCTACCTAATGATTTTCGCCCATTAGCATATTTCAAAGAATACTTGGAAAGAGGATACTACCCGTTTGCTTTAGAAAGCGATTTTGATATTAAACTCCAACAAGTGCTGAATCAAACCCTCGAAACGGACATCCCATTA
Source organism: uncultured bacterium (assembly GCA_905215395.1). Taxonomy (GTDB): domain Bacteria; phylum Bacteroidota; class Bacteroidia; order Bacteroidales; family Marinifilaceae; genus Odoribacter. The sequence goes on from CAJMQA010000032.1 coordinate 374, forward strand.
TTTGCCGATATGAATGTTTCGACGGGGCGTAAGCTGAAACAACTACTGGCCATCATTGCCAAAAGCGTCCCATTCAAGCCAAATATCAGCTCAATTGCTACTGCACTTGGCTCAAGTCGAAATAGCATTGCTGATTATTGCCTGTACATAGAAGAAGCAGGTCTTATTGCTCAATTGCGTGATGCGACCGGAGGGGTTCGAGGGTTAGGTAAAGTTGATAAAATCTATTTGGATAACACAAATCTAATCTACAGTCTTGGAGGGGCAATGTCGGATATTGGTAATATTCGGGAAACACTTTTTTTGAATCAAATGCGTGTTGAGCATGATGTAATCAGTTCATCTGTATCAGATTTTCAAATAGACAATATGACCTTTGAAGTCGGAGGGAAAAATAAAAAGCAGAAGCAGCTACAAGGCATAGAGAATGGCTATGTAGTAAAGGACGACATTGAAATGGGGTATGCGAATGTCATTCCACTGTGGCAATTTGGATTGGAGTATTAAAGTCCTTTAGGGCACAAATTCAGTTAATTAACGGTTTTTTTATTTGGTCATTTCGAGGATTTTTAGTACATTTGTAATGTAGATGATTTTTGTATAAAACGCCCTTTTTGAGGTGTTAGAATTGTCGTAAAACCAGCTTACACCAAACAGTACACATTAGCTGTTTTTGAATATGTAAGCCACTAAAAATATACGGGTTAGGGTCGGAAAGTTCAGTTCCCTCTCTCTCCGCAGAAAAAAGAGCTAACTTTCATGTTAGCTCTTTTTTATTTCAGCTTCTTTTATCCGCTTCCTTCATTTAAGGGTACAGAAAACGCAATGTTGTCCACATGGCCGTATTTACTGAAGTTTTCCGGACAAAAGTTTCCAACATACCCTCTTCATTCGTGGTATAGGTATAAGAAGGCCAGAAAGTTGTTTCGGGCGCTGTATTTCCATAGCCGGGTTGCAATAGGGTATACACATATTTATAACAAAATACATCATTGAACTCAGCCATAAATTGGGGTTTACAGAAGACAGGTAAGCCTTCGATATAGGTAGGGAATAAGATCGGTACGAAATCGGCTTTAATCTGCCGGCTGCCCTGAGTCATCGAAGATAATAATCCCGGCCAGGATTCCACACAAATCTTTTCATCCGGCATAAACCCGTCGATGTATTGTATTTCGTCGAAGGTATTTATGCCTGCATCGAATTGCTTGACAGTACCGTCTGGCCGGTAGATGAAATTTTGTGCCGGAGGGAAGACCATGCCCTCACTTTCGTCTGTTCCGGGAGTATGCCAGCCCAGTGTGGAAGTCGTCAGTTTCCCTTCATTGTCATAGTCGAATTTTAAATAGATTTCATTATTCCAGGTTCCATAAAAATAATTGACCCGGGTCACCTGTCTGTCTTCCTGGTAGAGGAACGTTGTTTTAGTACTGGCTGCAGCATTTAGATAGTTATCGTAATTGGCCTGTTGAATCCGGTTTTGTTCATCGTAGACAAAAGTGTATAGCCCGATGGGTTTTCCGTTTTGTTCATATTGGATGCTCTTCGGTTTTTTCATTTCGATACCTTTTACGGTAATATCCTCCCGGTGTATTTGTCCTTTGCTGTCTGCTACCTCTATCTGCATGAGGTATTCTTGTCCTGAAACGAAAGGATACTGGATGTTGGTGGTCAGTTTATATTCTGATAACCCCTGGAATTCCGTAGCAGGCACTACATATTTTTCCTCCCCTTCAATGGACACTTTGATTCCGGTAATTGCATGGATTCCTGTTGTGATCAATGCCCGGATACCTACAATTGGTGAGGCGACTCCGAGAATGTTGTTGTGGGGTAAAAGGACTTCCGGGACAGACAATTTTTTTATATTGATTTTAAAAGAACTATTATAAGCCCGGGTATCCAGTGTAACTATCCTGACCATCCGCATCAGAACGGAATCCTGAGTTTTCGGAATTCCTTCGAAAGAAATGGTATGTTGAAATTCGAACTCTTTTTTGCCCTTGTATTCCGGCAATTCTTCCAGCACTTCATAAGTCCGTCCGTCGATAATTTGAATTACATCTATTCCTGCAGGAGCTTTCACTTGCAAGCTGATTTTATAACTGTCGGCTGTATCGCGCCGGATGTTGATATTTTTTCCAGTCATCAGGTCAAAACCGGGATCCGGAAAACGCGGATCATCCTGACATGCTCCTGCCAATAATATTACCAAAGGAAATAAAATTCCCAAAATCGATATCTTTTTCATTTTCAAAAGTTTTTAGATTTATGGATTATGTGGGATAACTTCTCCGACCACCGGATTTATTGCCCGGATATCGATGCCCCATTCATCGAATTTATCTACCAGAGCCGTTAATCGCTCTTTTATGATTGCGGGATATTGGTTCCAGGCTTTGGCTGTCATAAATAACAACTGATTGATGCACATCCGGACATCCCGTTCCCGGTCGGGAAAATTATTGTCCAGCAGAATTTTGTTTGCTGTCGTCGGATTGTTCAGATATAGGTTCGAAACAAAACCTTTCTCCCAATACCAGTCGATGGATACATCTGATACTTCTTCACTGTTCCCTTCTTCGACATATACTTCCTTGAATTGGCGGGAATAGTAATTTTTCATTCCTGGCAGATAGAAATTACTTCCCAATTCGTTGTACAAATCGTTGAAACGGAATAGACAGGAAAGAAACAGGTATAAATTATCCATTTTGTAAGCGTACAAATTGGCTGAATTGTAATATATCGTCGCTAGCTTTACCGATAAAGCAAATGAACTTTGGGTGTAAATACTGTGTAAAGAATTATTACCCAGAAAACTAACGAGTTTGTCAGATTCCATGCACTCTTCGCAAATACCGTTTTCTCTATAGTCCAATATTAATTCACGAGCCAAAACGATCTTTCGTGGAAAATTGTTCTTGATAAACTCATTGTTTGTAAAATACTGTAACAAAGTAGTTTGTATGAAATCGTAAGCACTGTCGATCTCCGTTACCCTTTCCATTTCAGGTGCTAATAAATTATTCCATTGATTTTCCTGTACCGTAGCAGAGGCCATATTGTACCGTAAGTCCTTATTCAGGTCATATTTTGTCATGAATCCTACGCCATATGTTTCGTAGAAATTTTTGACGAACGGATTGTTCATATCCAGTTTTTCAACCCAATTAGTTTCTATCAGTGAAGGGGTCAATTTATCTTCACTATCGCATCCCGTAAGCAAAAATGTCAGGGCTATTCCTATATAAAATACATATTGTTTCATCATCCTGTTTTTTATCAGATAATAATTTCTTCATTGTATTCCGGTAATTTATCATACCTTTCGTAATCGAAAATCAACGGATTGTTGGTCTTTTCGTTTTGAGGCAGCGATAAAGTGTAGTTCTTATCGTCCGGTAACAAGTGGTAAGATTCTGTTCCTTGTTTATTTCCTTCGGCATCCATCAATGTATAAACATGTATGATTTCAGGACGTTCCGAGGCGTCTAACCGGCGCAGGTCGAACCAACGATGATGTTCTTCGAAACAAAGTTCTTTCAGCCGTTCCTGACGGATAAAGGCGATCAAAGCCTCTTGCCCGTCCGGAATGTGGAAGATGGCTCCTCTCTTGTATCGTTTTTCCAGTAATGCCCGGATATCTGCCTGGGCTTCTCCGATATTGCCTTCGCACGCATAGGCTTCGGCCCGGTTGAGATAGGCTTCAGCTACCCTGAAATTGCACATGCCCAGTGAGGTATATGATGTCGAGAATTTGGCCGGGTAATAATAAGTTCCCAGCGCCTCGGTCGTTACCTTTGCAAAAAAACAGGCCTTCCGGAAGTCATCTTCATCATAGGCGTTGATCAAATCGTTGTTCACAGCAAAACCCAGAGATTGCATTTTGCTTGTCTCCAGAACCGTCGAAGCCGATCCAAAAGAATAGAGTAATTCAGGATTTTCGCGGTCGATAAAAGCTGTGTTTGCATTTGCGGCCGTCATTCCATATAATGAAGCTGAGGCAATTACTTTACCTGCTGCAGCAATGGCTTCACTATATTCTCTTTTATACAGTTTGATGCGGGAAAGCAATAGATCGCAAGCAGTTACAGTCGGATGAAAGATCGATTTCTGTAATCCACTCTTTTTGAGAGATGCACGTGCTTCTCCCAGATCACTTTCGAGTTGCGAGTATACTTCTGCTAGCATTTTCCGGTCGTAGGTCGGAACCACTCCGATATCCGTACGGATAGGAATTCCTAAAGTACTTTTAGCTTGTTCGTCAGATACATACGGAGCTGCATACAAATTTACCAAATTGAAATAGGAGTAGGCTCGTACGAAGTAGGCTTCACCTTTCAGAAAATCGATTTCGGCCTGTGTTCCCTTAGCATCATCAATTTGTTCCAATACATAGTTGGCGATGGTGATATCTTGATAACCAGCGCCCCAAGCCGTATTGTTATAGACGGTTTTTCCTTCTTCCGTCAGTTCGATGTTCCTTTGCCAGGCATACACGGGTTTTGTTGATAACCGTCCCGCAGAATTCGGTACACTTTTCACCTCACCGATTTCGTCGGTCATGTAAGAGGACATGTGCCATACAGCCTGAGCGGCACTGAATTCTTCGAGCAGGAAAGCTGCATAATGATCGGTAGTCGTCGGGATCATTTTATCCTGATCTATTTCGTCGAGAAAGCCATTACAGGCTGTCAAGCCGAGCCATAAAAGAATTGTTATGTAATTTTTCATTTTCATTGCTAATCAGTTTGTCATTAAAACGAGAAATTCAATCCGATATTGTAGGAGGGAAGTGCCGGAATACCAATATTTTTCACTTGTTCGGGATCTTGTCCCTTCAGTTTTTTATCGAACGTCCATACGCATACATTTTGTACCTGGAAACGGACTAGTAACGATTTAAAACCGATCGCCTTTAAAAATTTTTCCGGACATCTGTATGAAAGTGTCAGGGACTGCCAACGGATAAAATCGCCTTTGGCTGTCCGTACATTACTCAAATCATATACTTTCCATAGTGAAGAAGAATAGCCACCATTGGGAAGGAATTCACTTCCGACAACTTTACCGGTAAGTCCGCCTTCCCCGTATATCAGCAGAGGATCGGTGGATAAAGCCGGAATCGATGTCAGATTCTCGTCTCCTTTCTGATGCCAACGACTGGCGAACTCTCCCCGCATGTTATCTCCGGAAAGCGGCATTTGTTGTCCGTCTTTATAAAGCTCAAGTAAACGGACTTTCTGACCGGCTTTGTAGGTGAAATTTGCTGATAGCACGAATCCTTTGAATCCGATTTCCGTACCGAAACCACCGTATACTTTCGGCAAACGGTTACCTTCATATACCAGTACTTTTTGTAATTTTTCGTATTCCGTGCTATAGGTTTCAAACAATTCCGGAAACTGCGGCATGCCTTGTTTATCCAGACCACCGAACCGATAGGAGAAAAATCCGTCTACCGGGAACCCTTTCATCATAATAGTACCGTTCAGGTAGTCTGACATCTGGATTTGACCGGGTATGACATTTGTCCCTTTGATAATTTTTTCTTTCACCCGGGTCAGGTTAAAGTTTACATTCCAGCGTACACTTTTCGTTTTGATAACTTCTGCCCGTAAATCCATTTCATAAGTATGATCATCTTTGCTGCCACCGTTATACAATTGCTGGGTAATGCCGTTCACCAAGGAAACGGGACGGGTCAATAACAGATCTGTGTTCCGGGAATAAGCATAATCCAGGGCACCGCTCAACCGGTTGCCGAAGAATGAAAAGTTTAATCCGGTATTGAGAGTCTGGCTTTTTTCCCAACGCAGGTTGGCATTAGGATAGCTTTGTACTTTCGCCGTATTCTCTGGAGAGAAAAAGGCATTCCGTCCATAATTGGTAATCGTCAGATAAGGCGTAGCATTCGGGGAAGTTCCGCGGAAACCGAAAGACACCCGTAATGCCAACTCATCGATAGCAGGCAACTTCTTCATAAAATTTTCGTTGTGAATATTCCAACGGGCAGAGGCAGACCAGGCGGGGCGGAATTTATACCGCTCGTATTGACCGAAAGTATTCGAACCGTCACTTCGGAGATTGAAATTCGCCACATACCGATCGGCGAACGAATAGGTAAAGATGCCGATCCACGACATTATATTGGTGGTACGATCTGTGATCGTCGGGTAGATGGAGTGCGGACGGGCTTGAGTTGTAAACCATTTGGCCATAGATTGATACAAAAAATTCTCTATTCCCGAAGTTTGGCCGCTGGAGCTGAAGAAGTCCGTCAGCCGGATGAAACTACGGCCTTGTTCGTGATTATAGCCCGGAGCTTCCCAATTATCGGCTCCTTTATATACCGTCGAGCTTGCTTCCTGGGCTAAGTTCAGATTAAATACATGTTTTTCGTTCAGTGTTTTTATAAGATTCAGCTGATTCCGGATCGACATGGCTTCCTGGGAAGTCTGTCCCCCTGAATAAATTCCTCCGAATGGTACTAAAGAATATTTCTTTAGCAAAAGGTCGTCAATATTATCCCGGAACTCGTCGTAACCCCGGAGATTGGCGATATAATAAGTATTTTCTTTGATCCATTCTTCATTGATATTGGTGGTATTCCGATACGAGAAACGGCTCGAAAATTTGATTCCCCGGATGATTGTCCAATCCAGATTGACTTTGAAGTTGTAAGCTTTATTTGTTATCCGTCGGGAGGAGTTTTGTTGTTCGTTTAATACATTATAACGTCCGAATTCCAGGCGGGGGGTGATATAATATCCGTTGTCCCGGATCAGACGGTCGGTATAGATCGGATCGCCGTTCTCATCAGTTGCTTCTACTGCCCGGCTGGTGTAATAAGCCTCGTTGAACATATTGATTGAAGAGTGATTGTATTTGGCTTTTTGTACGGAACCGTCGACACCGAAAGAGAGCAATACATTTTTTCTTAGATCCACATCAATGTTTGTACGGGTAGTCAACCGGTCAAGACTTACTCCCTTTTCCGTACCAAGCTGATTGTCATAACCGATCGAAAAGTAATAGCGGATTTTGTCGGAACCTCCAGAGATATTGACCGAATGAGTTTGATTCACAGCTGGACGGTATAATTTCTTAAACCAATCGTAATTGAGTTTTTCGAGACGGGACACTTCATTTTGAAAGCGATTGAAATTACCGTCTTTCCAGAAAGCCGACAAGGCTTTTTCATAAGCCAGGGGGGTGTACAACATATTATCGGAAGGATAACCCAGGCCTCTGTCGTGTATCTCGCGGGAAACGTCTATCCGTTCTTTGGAATTCATCAGGTCGAAATCGGAGTAATGAGGACGGTCGACTATATTGAGCGAACCGGAATAAGATACACTGGAAGCACCTGTTTTACCTCGTTTTGTAGTTATGACGATCACACCATTGGCAGCCCGCGTTCCGTAGATGGCTGTTGCCGAAGCATCCTTTAAAACATCGATTTGCTCGATATCCTGAGGATTCAATCCTGTAATGGCATTTCCGATCAGCGATATGTTATCGAAACTGTTGATTTCGGAAGCACTTAAGGGCACCGGATCTTCGTAAATTACTCCATCGATCACCCACAAGGGTTCGCGGGTACCGGTGAACGTACCTCCGGCGCGTACCCGGATTTTGGCTGCGGCGCCGGGAGTGGTAGTCAGATTGGTGATCATCAGCCCCGGTGTTTTTCCTTCCAGCATCTGGTCAACTGTCAGAACACCCATTTTTTCCAGTTGATCAGCTTTGATGGTAGAAATGGAGCTGGTCAGCGATCGTTTGTCGATCACTTGATATCCTGTTACTACCACTTCGTCCAGATGGCTATCCTGTTCGGTCATCACTACATCCTGAATCTTTTGGCCGGCATATTTCACCTCTTTTTTATCCATACCGACAAAAGAATATACAAGGATGATATTTTTGATTTCTGGAAGTCCGATTTTATAATATCCTTCCTCGTCAGTAGCTACCCCGATTGTCGTTCCTTTCAGGGTTACCGATACTCCCGGCAATCCTTCGCCGTGGATATCTGTCACCCGTCCCTCTACTACGATTTCTTTTTGCTGAGGTAGAACAGAACTGTTTCGTGCCGGACCGATAATGACCATATCGTCCATGAATTCGAATTGAAAACCTGTACCGAAAATCTGTTTTAGTACTTCTTCCAATTTTGCCTGATACACATCCAGAGTTACTTTTTGATTGACATCTACCTTTTTGTTGCTAAAAAAGAAATCAAAATGAGTTTGTTGCTGTAGCTCTCGGATGGCTTCAGCTAAAGAGACATCCTGTACTTTCAGGGTCACTGTTTGCCGTTGTGCATTGACGGATGCCTGGGTGGAAATCACGATCCAGCATACCAAAAAGAAAGTTAATTTCATCACAAGAAAGATTTTCAGAAAATGGATTTTCAGACCAATTCCTCGAAGGTTTGGATTTTTTTTCATAGTTTTGTAATTGAAGTTTAACATCTTCCGGTTAGGGGTCCAAGTCTACCGGAAATTTATTTAAGCTCGCCGGTATCTGTCGCTAACAAATACCGGTTTTTCTTTTTTCTGTCAGTATACTGTAATAGTTCTTTCTTTGATACCGAAATACACATCGGTGGTTTTAGTAATGATATCCAATATCCGATCAGCAGAATAATCTCTGCGGATTACACCGGTGAATTTTTCTTTTTTCAGGCTTTCCCGGGTGAAGAAAAACTGTATGTCATACCAGCGTTCCAATTGTGCTGCAATTTCTTCCAGGGTTTCGGACTGGAAATAAAATTTTCCCTGTCGCCAGGCTGTGGATACCGATGCATCTACTTGCTTCACATAAAGATGTCCGCTCCTCGATTCTGCTTGTTGATCAGGCAGGAGGATAACACTTTCTGCAGTCCGGTGGTCACTGACCTTTACTTTACCTTCTACCAATGTGGTCCGCCAGATCCCGTCTGCCCGTGAGGCGTTGATATTGAATTTTGTGCCGAGCACCTTGACGTCCATGCCCTCTACTTCGACGATGAAAGGTTGTTTTTCATTCCGGGCTACTTCGAAATAAGCTTCTCCCCGCAAAAATACTTTACGTTGACCGGATGTGAAATATACGGGATATTTTAATTCCGAATCGGCATTCAGCCAAACGATTGTTCCATCTGCCAGTACTAATCGGTATTCTCCTCCGCGAGGAATCAGTATGGTGTTGTAGATCAGTTCTTGTCCTATCGGCTCCTGTGCAGAATAGGAAAGACAGTGTGAGGAATCTAACCGGACTTTTGTTTCTTTGTACACGAGTACGGTATCTTTGGAAATGGCAGACAGATCGATTTGTTGACCATCATTTAATTTTAATATAGCTTTTGTCTGGCCGGGTTCCAAAGTCATAGAAGTTAAGCGGGTTTCAGGGATTTCATGCGTTGTATGATGATTTAACCACCATCCCATGCCCCCAAGCATCAGAGGTATTACGATAACGGCAGCATAACGGATCAACCGTCTGGTTAAACGGATACGGTCAGCCCCTTCAGTCCGGTAGTGACTGATTATTGTCCACATCTTTTCCGTATCGGCTTTCAGGTCTTCTTTTTTTAATTCACAGAGGCATTTCCATTCTTGGTGTAGAGAATCATTTTTTTCTTGCCTGAGTTTTTCTTTCAACTCCTGCCAATCCTCTTTGTTTCCTCCGGTCAGACATTTTTGGATGAGTTCTTGTAATCGATCTGTTTCCATCTTTTTTAGGTTTTCTATATTTAAAGCAAGGAAAGGGTAAAAAAGGGTGAAAAGAAATAAAAAAAAACAGGTTTTGATGATCAATTATTTGAGATTTTAATTTTTCTGTACCTTTTCGTAGGATTTGATCACTTTTTTCCGCTTTTAAATTTTATATTTGTTTTCTCGGAGAGGAAAATGGAAAACGAAGCAATACTTTTTAGGAAGATACAAGAGGGAGACTGGACTGCTTTTGCACTTTTTTTCAAAGCGCATGCAGAACAGTTGTATTTATATGCGCTTGCTTTTGTGAAGGAAAAGACGCTGGCTGAAGATATCGTACAGGAAGCTTTTATCTATCTTTGGATTCATCGGGCACGGATTTCATATACAGGTTCGGTATATGCTTATTTGATGCAATCGGTAAAAAATGCTTGTATTAACTACAAAACTCACCTTGAGGTAGAAGAAAAATATCAGAAAGTGGCACTACTTACCGAAGATCGGGATGAATCCGAAAACGAATGGGAAGAAATGCGGCAAAAGGTAATGCAAGCCGTAGAGAGTCTGCCGGCAAAATGCCGGGAGATTTTTATACTGGGTGCAATCGAAGGTATGAAATACCAGGAAATTGCGGAGAAATTGGATATTTCGGTGAATACGGTGAAAACACAAATGAAACAGGCTTACCGGAAAATCAAAAAACAGGTAGGTTCGGATACTATGGTGTATACCGTTCTTTTCTTCGGAAATATCTTTACTCAGAGAGGAATATGAAAAGTTCTTTTGTCAGATTCAACGACATAAAGAGAGCACTTAGTTTTTGCCTGTATGATTAAAAGTAAGTTTATTTTTTCCTGCAGATGCAGTCTGCCAAATGATCGTCGATAAATCCTGAAGCCTGTAAATGTGCATAACAAATCGTTGTCCCGAAAAATTTGAAGCCTCTTTTTTTCATATCCTTGCTCATGGCATCGGAGATGGGAGATGATACAGGTATCTCACTCATTGATTGGAATGTGTTGATGATCGGTTTTCTGTTCGGGAAAAACGAAAGGGTGTAGTTGTAAAAACTGCCGAATTCCTTTTGTATGTCGAGAAATAACCTTGCATTTGTGATTGTCGATTTGATTTTCAGTTTGTTTTTTACAATCCCTTCAAATGACATCAGTCGCTCAGCATCTTCGTTGGTCATTTGTGCAACCTGCCCGACATCGAAATTGCAAAAAGCTTTGCGGTAACCTTCACGCTTTCTGAGAATGGTTATCCAGCTCAATCCGGCCTGGGCACTTTCTAACACGAGAAACTCGAAAAGTGTCTTGTCGTCGGTGACTAATTTTCCCCACTCCTCATCGTGGTATCTCACATACAGTTCGTCAGTTCCACACCAACCGCATCGTCCGTTTATTATATCTTGCATGATTTTAATATTAGTACATTATATATATTGTATCTTTTTGAGAATTCAGGATTTGTTTCTGATTTGCCGGAGGGATAGCTGGAGCTCCTTTTCGTACTGATTGCTAAAGTGGTATTGTCCGATTTGTATCAAAGGTTTGGTTTTGCCGTGGAAATCGCTGCCACAGGTCATGATGGCTTTTTTTTGCCGGATCAGGGAGGCGAAATAATTTATTTGTTCCGGATTGTGGTAGTTGTTGAATACTTCGAGTCCTTCGGCTCCCTTATCCAGCAATTGTTCAACAATACTCTCCCGGCCTTTGAGGTTCAGGCCTGGATGTGCAACAACCGGAATACCGCTATTGGTTTTTATCAGTTCGACGGCTTCTCTGAAACTCATGTACCGGATGGGTACAAATGCCGGTTTATGCTGGGCAAAATAATCCAGATAAAAATTGATATAGGGCATATCGCTTCTGGCACCTCCTTTTTGATAGGGAGCCAGGAGAGGAGAATCGTATTTTTTGTCCGATAACATGACTTCGGCAATTAACTCTCCTGTGGGTAATTTTCCGTTTGCTTTGGCTAAAACTGCTTCTGCGTCAATGGTGAAACCTAATTTATGAAGATTGCCGATCATTTCTGAAAATGAATCCATGACTTTGGAAGAGATACTTTTTTCTAATTCCTGAAAATCTCCGGACTTCCAATCGATATGATAACCCAGTATATGTAGATCGGTTCCTTCGTAGTTGCAGTCTATTTCAATTCCCGGTATAAAATGGAGCCCCAGGTGCTGAGCATGGAGGATGGCTTCAGGGGTGCCTTTTACAGAGTTATGGTCCGTGAGGGAAAAATAATCGACCTTTTGATTAGCACATCTGTTTGCAAGAGTTGTGATATCGAATTCTCCATCACTGCTATAATGGGAGTGGATATGTAAATCTGCGTGAATCATAGCTTTGTTTTCTGGCTTGTTAGTCTGAAACAAAGGTATTCTTTTTTCATAGAAAAAAGAGATTGCCAACTGGCAATCTCTTTTAAAATAGAGTTATTCGAGTTAATTTAATCCCATCAGGATAAGACCGAGATTAAATGAAAGAGTCTGGATCTCGGGAACTCTTCCGTGTGCAGCTTTGGTTCCATAATTATATCTGGCACCAACATTGAAGGCAAACTGGTCGTTCACAGGTATGTACATTCCTATTTCCGGAGCGAGGGCAAATTGCCAGCGGGAGATTGTAGATGCAAACTGTCCTACTTCCAGGCGTTTTTCTGTCCAACTGGTACCGATACCTAATCCGACATAGGGTCGTACTGCGGTATTGTTGTCTGTGAAATAGTAACGTCCGATAGCTAACATAGGAACGGTATTGATGTATCTGTATTGATTTCCGGTGATGGTATATACATTTTCATTTCCGGAAAAACGGAAGTTCCCGCTTTCATGTTTCTTATCCTGGTAGAAAACATCCCAACCGATAGCAGCACCAATTGAGAAACGGTCGCCTAAAAATTGGTGATACTCGATGTCAAATCCGCGGAAACTGGCTTTATCGGTAAAGTCTTTGACCTGGTTCATCGGCAAACTAATCTGGTAGTTGAGATTAAGCATCTGAGCTTTTAAGAACGGGCTCAGGCCGAAAAGGCATATGGCAATTATTAATAGTTTTTTCATAGCTTTTGTGTTTTAAATGAATCAATAATATTCCTTATTTTTTCAGGTAAGGAGATTGAGTGAAACATTGGTTAATCTGTGATTCTATCCGGCTCAGAACGAAGGAATTAGAACCTTGCAATAGACCATCGGCAATACCAGACCATACGACATTAATTTTATTGTCGCTTCTCGGAGCGGTAGATATCATTTCCACTGCAACGGAACCTGTCCTGTAGGAATAAATGCTTACCGGGTACCAGGGATAATAAGGATTAAAAGGATTGTTGCCCCACCAGCCCCAATACCAGTTCCAGTTATTGTACCAGTTGTCTACAAAGTAAGCGTAATTTACATTGGAGAAAGCAGATACTGTGACAACAAAACTAGGTTTGTCTGCATCGGGAGTTGTTTCGGTCGGGTCAGCAACCTTGGTATAACCCAATTGAGTGAAATTGTCAGTCACTGCTTTGATGATGGCGTCATCAAATTCATGTGATGGAGCACTGGCATTTTTGTCATTGGTAAAATAGACAACAGTGTCCGGAATAGAGAAAGTTGTAAAAGTACTGAAGTCAGTACTTTTGTCGTAGTTTGTGATAGCAACGTCATAGTCTTCAATGTTATCTGCGCCTTCGGGGTAACATGAAACTACCAGCTGGGCAAACAAACCGGTGAGCAATAAAAATAGTAAACGTTTCATACTTAGTTTGTTTTTAGTTTAACAAATATTCTTATCAAATACCACGTGGTGTTGGTACCAATAATTTTGATTATTGTACGGGGTTATACGTTCCCTTTTAGAAATGGTTTTAAAATTTTAGAAAATAGGAGGGAAGTTTTGATAATTAGTCTGTAAGCATGATAACATTTATGATTTGCAGATAAATACGGAAAGATTATTCCGGTTCTGTTGCTAAGATAGCTTTATAGCCATAAGTTTTTGCGATATTCATCACTTTGACGACCTGTTCGATGGGAACTGATTTTTCTGCTTCGATGGAAAGGGTGGGGTCATCGCTGTTTTTTAGTAGTTCCACAATCTGACTTTCCAGACGGGAGAAAGGGGTGACTTTGGTGTTCAGATAAAATGTCAGATTTTTGTCGATGGAAATGACGACTGCCGGATGACTGGAAGTCTGATTCGTACTTTTAGGCAGGAGTAATTTCAGAGCATTAGGATTGATCAGGGTAGAAGTAACCATAAAAAATATCAGTAACAGAAATACAATGTCGGTCATGGACGACATATTAAAATTCGGATTGGGTTTTCTGCTTCTTTTGATAGTCATATCTGCCTTTACTTTTTACCTTTTTCAGCTCTTAGTTCATATATGATTTCCATGAATTCTGCACTGATAGTTTCCATTTTATTGACAATGTGGTCGATTCGTGCCGTCAGTGCATTGTAGGCAAAATAAGCGATAATACCAACGATCAGACCGGCGACGGTAGTGATCATGGCAGTATAGATACCTCTGGACAGGAGGGTTATGTTGATATTATTACCGGCCAATGCCATGTCGTAAAAGGCTTGTACCATTCCGACTACAGTGCCTAAAAATCCGATCATAGGGGCCATGCCGGCGCAGGTCGCCAAAGTGGAAAGTCCTTTTTCCATACCGGAAACTTCCAGATTGGCAGAGCTTTCTATAACAGCCCGGAGCTCTGTCACAGGCAGGTCGTGATGAAGTATGCCTTTTACCAATATCCGGGACATGGGAGTATTCTCTTCCTGGCAAAGGATAATAGCTTCACGGAGGTGGCCGGACTCCATTTTATCCTGTATTTTGTCCATAAAAGATTCGTTTTTCCGGGAATACCTCCGGAGTAAAGCATATCTTTCACAAAAAATATATACAGCTATGATGGATAAAATAAAGATGGGAATCATTAACCATCCTCCTTTTAGGATCATGCTCCATACACTTAATTCTCCTTCTATGGTTTGGGATACAGCATTTGCTGCCAGTAATATCAGCGTATTCATACCTATCTGTTTTATCGCCTGCGAAGATAGTAGTTTTGGATAAAATTCGAAAGAGGTTTTGAATTTATCACAATGATTTCCGGAAAACAATGCTGATGAATGTATCTTTCCGTGTATATTCAACGTAGGTATAACTAAAAGTTATACCTGATAACAAATTCTATTTTAGTAGTTAATGGAATAATTTGTTCTTTTGCATTGTCAGAATGAAAACTGACTACTGATTGTGTAACATTAATTTTAAATGATGAAGTTAAGTGAAAAGCGAGGCAATATGCTTCACGGTATTCTTTTAATTGCACTCTTTTCTTGTGCCGCATTTTATATTGGAGATTTTCCTTTTTTTAAAAAGTTGTCCTTTAGCCCCTTAATCATTGGTATTATTCTGGGTATGCTTTATGCCAATAGCCTGAGAAACCGGTTACCGGCGGCTTGGGTTCCGGGCATACTTTTCAGTTCCAAACAACTTCTTCGTTTAGGTATTATTTTATATGGTTTCCGGTTGACTTTCCAGAATATTGTGGAAGTGGGCCTGCCGGCGATTTTGATAGATGCCATTATTGTAACAGTGACTATTATCGGTGGTGTATGGATCGGAAAATTGTTGAAAATGGATAAGAGTGTGGCTTTACTGACTTCTGTGGGAAGCGGAATATGCGGGGCTGCTGCAATTCTGGGAGCGGAAGCAACGATTAAAAGTAAACCCTATAAAACGGCTGTAGCTGTCTCTACCGTAGTGATTTTTGGTACTATCTCTATGTTTCTTTATCCGGTATTATACAGAAACGGGATTGTGGATCTGACTCCCGGACAGATGGGTTTATATACAGGTTCGACCTTGCATGAAGTGGCTCATGTGGTTGGAGCAGGGAATGCTATGGGTAAAGATATTTCGGATGCTGCTATTATCGTAAAAATGATCCGGGTAATTATGCTTGTTCCGGCTTTGCTTATTATTAGTTTTTCTATAGCCAGGGCCCGGGCTCGTATGAAAGCCAAAGCTCGCCGACAACAAGTGGAACAGAGTAATTCTGGAAAAATAACCATTCCCTGGTTTGCTCTGGGATTTCTGGCTGTGATCGGTTTTAATTCTTTTGATCTATTGCCCCGAAATTTGATTGATTTTATCAATAATCTGGATACTTTTTTGCTGACAATGGCTATGACAGCCTTGGGAGCAGAAACCAGTATTGAGAAATTTAAAAAAGCCGGTTCTAAACCTTTTGTACTGGCACTGATCCTCTATGTCTGGTTATTGGGAGGGGGATATCTGTTGGCGAAATACATGACCCCTTATTTTTGAGATTTGTTTTAATCCCGGTTTATCCGGGATTAAATGATTATAAATTTTTTTGGCGTAGGATAAAATCCATAAACTGGCGGGCATAAGGGTCGGGTTCTCCTTGTCGGTATACGATATAAAAAGTACGGTGCAAGGATAAATTATCGATATCGGTCAGTTTCAGTTTTCCGCTGGCTAGTTCTTCCCGGATACTATATATGGATAAAAGGGCGAAGCATTCGGAATGGAACAGGTAATGTTTGATTCCTTCCGTTGAACCCAGAATCAATTGACATTTCAGAGAGGTCAGATCGATACCTGCCTGCTGTAATTGTTTCCGGATGATGTGATAGGTACCGGATCCCTTTTCGCGCAGAACAAGGGGTAAATGCCTGAAGTGTTCTGATGATATGTTATCCGGGGCGGCATTGCTGGCTGCGGATACTAATACGATTTCATCTTCCAGAAAGGGAATGTAGTGAATATCGGGTTGGGTTGGAGTCCCTTCGATAAAAGCAAGGTGGAGATTGCCTGCCATAATTTCCTGCTCGATTTGTGCTGTATTGCCGCTGACGAGATTGACGCTAATCTCCGGGAACCGGGCATTGAACCGGGCTAATACTTCAGGAAGAATGTATTGGGAGAGTGTGGTACTACCTCCGATATGCAGAGTCCCTTTAAATGAGTCCCGCATTTTATTTATTTTAAAATTGATTTCCCGTTCTTTCCGGATGTAAATTTCTGTTTCCTCCAAGAGGAAGCGGCCGGCTTCGGTGAGTTGCATTCTTCCTTTGACACGGTCGAATAAGGTGATTCCAAGCTCTTTTTCCAATTCTTTTATATTTTTAGAAATTGCCGGTTGAGATAACAAGAGTTCTTCAGCTACTCTTGTGGTATTGGGAGTTTTGGCCAGATGATAGAATACCTTATATTTATGATCGA
>CAJMQA010000033.1 GCA_905215395.1 uncultured bacterium
GGGTTACCCAGGAAATGTTTCGTGAGGTTGCTCTGGAACATCAGGTGAATTTGTATTATTGTTCCTGCGGTTCTGTCGTAGGTTTATCTACCGACGAAAAAATCAGCGAAGAAGATCTCAATACGCTTGTGACTATTTTTGCTGAAGCTGCGGGCAAGAAAGCTGAGCCGGTGAAATTCCTGGATGATCGTACGGTTATGGATCCTGAAATGATCCGGGAAGATGAATATATGGCGCAACCGGTATTCAATATTTATCATTCTGAATCAGCCATGATGCGTTATATGAAGAATCTCGAACGCCGTGATATTTCATTGGCTACTTCTATGATTTCATTAGGATCATGTACTATGAAGCTGAATGCTGCTGCTGAGATGTTGCCAATTTCCTGGCCGGAATTCGGCGGAATGCATCCGTTTGTGCCCTTTAATCAGGCTGAAGGATATCAGCAGATGATTCGTGAGACCGAACAGATGCTGGAAAAAGTAACAGGTTTTGCAGGATGTAGCCTGATGCCAAACTCCGGGGCTGCCGGGGAATATACCGCATTGATGGTGATCCGTCAGTATCATATCTCCAGAGGTGAGGGACATCGGACTGTGATGTTGATTCCTGCTTCTGCCCATGGAACAAATCCTGCTTCCAGTTCTATGGCCGGATTACAGATTATTGTAACCGCAACAGACCCGGAAGGAAATATCGATGTTGAAGATTTCCGGGCTAAGGCTGAGGCCAATAAAGACAACTTGTTCGGAGCTATGATTACCTATCCTTCCACCCATGGTATTTTTGAAGAATCCATTTGTGAATTGGTGAAGATCGTGCACGATAACGGCGGTCAGGTATTTATGGATGGTGCCAATATGAACGGACAATGCGGTTTGACCAGCCCGGGACATATCGGAGCTGATGCTTGTCACCTGAATTTACATAAAACCTTTGCAATGCCTCACGGTGGTGGTGGGCCTGGTGTTGGTCCGATTTGTGTTGCAAAACATTTGGTTGAATTCCTGCCTTCACATTCTGTTGTGAAAACCGGAGGAGAGCAAGGTATTCATGCGGTATCTGCTGCTCCGTATGGTTCTGTCAGTATGTTGCCTGTAACTTATGGTTATCTTTTGATGTTGGGAGCAGAAGGATTGAAGAAAGTAACTGAGATGGCCATTCTCAATGCCAACTATCTGGCTTCATCTTTTGAGAAACTGGGCTTTAAGATTTTGTTTAAAGGCAAACAAGGACGGGTAGGACATGAAATGATCTGGGATTGTAACTCTTTCAATAAAGAATACGGTATTACGGAATTGGATGTAGCAAAACGTCTGATGGACTTTGGATTCCATGCTCCGACATTGTCGTTCCCTGTACATGGGACTTTGATGGTAGAGCCTACAGAAAGTGAGCCGAAAGAAGAATTGGATCGTTTCATCGAGGCGCTGAAAACAATTCGCGAGGAAATGATTGAAGTGGGGGAAGGAAAGGCTGACAAGACTGATAATGTATTGAAAAATGCTCCCCATACCCATAAAGTTCTGACTGCAGATGAATGGACTCATGCTTATCCGCGTAGCAAAGCTGCTTATCCGCTGGCTTGGGTGGCTGAGAATAAATTCTGGCCTCAGGTGGGACGTGTTGACGATGGATATGGCGACCGCAATCTGATGTGTACTTGCGATCCTCTGTATGATTATATGAACGATGAGAATTAGACACAGTAATGGTTAGATATTTGAAATGAGCCCGGATTTTTCCGGGCTCATTTTTTATGATTCAGGAATTCACTATAACTTAATTTAGGATGGGGAAGGCCGGATAGGTGCCGGGGAGATCCGTGCATTCTCTGGTTTATTTAAAAATAGAGAAATTGACACTTCCGTACTGCCGGTGTTCGCTGAAACGGGGATAAGAAGAAAAGTTGACGCTGGCAGGATGTTCAATGATGGCAATACCATTTTCTGCCAGTAGGTCGTTGTCGAAAATGGATGTTGGTATTTCATTGATTTTTTCCAGGTTGTAGGGAGGATCAGAGAATATAAGATCAAATTTCCGGCCTTTCAGTTTTTTACAGGCGATGAAGGCATCTGTTTTAAAAACTTTTATATTTTTGAATCCCAGTTCTTCTATTGTCCGTTTGATAAAAGTGTAGTGCTTGTAGTTGAGTTCGACAGATACGATCTCTGCAGCTCCCCGGGAAGCAAATTCATAACTGATACTGCCGGTTCCGGAAAACAGATCCAGCACTTTGGTATTTTCTATATCAATGTAATTGGTCAATA
The DNA here is from genome assembly GCA_905215395.1 of uncultured bacterium. Lineage (GTDB taxonomy): Bacteria > Bacteroidota > Bacteroidia > Bacteroidales > Marinifilaceae > Odoribacter. The sequence goes on from CAJMQA010000033.1 coordinate 2,274, forward strand.
CATTGAAAAGATTTTCTTTGGCAAAATCGGTTGTAGGCCGGGCACTGAAGTTTTTATCCGGAAAAATCTGCCGCCCTCTGTGTGAACCGCTAATTATTCGCATTTGTGAATGTTTAACAGATGTATGAAACTGGAATTGTTCAATTCTTTGCTTTTGATCAGTTGGGATAAAGATGCATAATCCACAACCGATACGTTGGGAATATATTTATTTAGGAGCTCTTGTAATTTAGGGTCATTGACCAGATTCCCTGAAATTTTTGTCTGGAGGTTTTCTTTATCAACCTGGCATTGCTGTATGCAATTCAGGGTATAATAAGTCAGATCTGTGACCGAGTTGTATTCGAAGGAATTGAACAGTAATACGTTGTTATTGTGGGTCAATAACAGGTCGAAATACTGGTCGTGTATGTCAATAAACAGGTAGTTGGTATTAAAAATAATATTTTCCAGTGAATCTATGATAAACGGATAGGCACTGTTTACGATACAGAGAGAGGTATACCGGGTGGTTAGAAAAGTTATGAAACTACGGGGTAAAGCTTCTACAATATAGCTTTCTATGACTTTGATTTTGCGGTATAAAAGTGTATCGTTTTTATGGGGTTGCAGGCAGAGCCGGTACATGTCGGCCACTTGGTTTTTGTTGAATACGTGAGCCGGTAAAAGAATTTTTTCTTTGTTGCAGGGTAAAATATAGACCTTCCTATATTTCAGATTCAGTAGTTCTTCATCTACAAGTATCTGTTTGACTTTGGCAATGACAGCATCTTGGGTGTCCAGATGATAAGGCTGATAAAAGAATACAAGCAGGGTATTTTCCGGATAATGGATACAAAACGAAAGTCCATCCGTCGAGTAACGGATGGACAATATATAATCTGTTGAATTTTCTTTTTTGAAATGACTGTCTATATAATATATGTTCTGCATGTAACCTACATTATTCCCAGTTTCCTACGTTATTATTCGCTTCTTTCAAATCACCTACTTTCAGACCCGGATATTTTTTCAGACGAAGTCTTTCTCCATTCTCTTCCAGCAATTGGTCATTGTATTTGTCCCTGATGTCTTCGAAGATTTCCATATTAGAGATACGAGCTTCAAAAAGAGGAACTTCAACACCGGAATCGGTAATAATTGAAGAGGCACCCAGTTTGAACTGGTGTTTACGTTTGGTAAAAGGTACATAACGGAGATCGTCAATCTGATAATCTTTTCCGAATACATTTTCTAATGCACTCACCTTAACGGTATCCCGGATGATTTTTCCTTCTTTGATAGCCATAGCTTCGGTAATACCTTTTTCCAGGTCTTCGTCACTCAGTGAACCGATAGAGCGAACTACTTTCACTGAGTCGAATTTAATGAAGTTGATCAGTGTATCAAAGCTTCCTGTATATACACCATATACTCCTTTGTAAGCTTCCTCGGCTGTACGGATATCCTTCAGGCGTTGGGTTATTCTATCGTATCTTTGCTTCTTGATTTCAGTGAATCTTTGGGGAATCATGATGCTGTTATAGCACTGATAGCCGAGAAATATAATAACTCCGGCGAGAATAATCTGGATAATGAGCTTTTTCATATTTAACGTTATTTTTTATGATATTAATGCATAATTCCTAGTCGGATCCGCGGGCTTGGTAATAATTTCGTATCTTTACCCTGCAATTCAAACGTTACCAGCACAACACAAAACCTTAATATTGCTCGCAAATTTAGGAAAAAATTTAGATTAAAGACCATAATCCACTATTAAATTTCGTGATGATTCAAAAACATTTTGAAGATATTGTGTTAAAAAAGTTTGGGTTTGATTTTTCTCCCACCCAAAAGGTTGCTGTGGAGCTTTTTGCCCGGTTTTTTTTCGATAGGGAGGAGGAAGGTTTATTTTTACTGAAAGGGTATGCCGGGACCGGAAAAACTTCACTGGTGGCAGCAATTGTCAATACTTTGCAGTCGTTGGAATATAAGGTGGTATTACTAGCACCTACAGGACGGGCAGCGAAGGTGTTTGCTGCTTATGCCGGTTTGCCGGCATTTACCATACACAAGAAAATTTACCGGCAAAAGACAACCAATGACGGAGAAGGGGTGTTTAATCTGGGATTTAACGGAGGCGGAGATACCCTGTTTTTTGTAGATGAAGCCTCTATGATCTCCAATTCAGATCAGGAAGGCAATTTCGGGAGCGGGTGTTTATTGGATGATCTGGTGGAGTATGTCTATAACGGAAAGAATAACCGGCTGGTGTTGATCGGGGATGTGGCCCAGTTGCCTCCTGTGGGTTTGGATATCAGCCCTGCTCTTGACCGGGAAAAATTGCAGGCTGCTTACAGTTTTGAAGTTACAGAAGTTCATCTGACGGATGTGATGCGGCAAGCTGAAGAATCAGGTATTTTGTATAATGCGACACAAGTGAGGAACCTGATCGGTACAGGCCGGGAGAATTTAACATTAAAAGTTGGAAATTATCCGGATATATTCCGGATAACCGGAGGAGAACTATTGGAAGAAATTGAAACCTGTTACGGTAAATACGGGGAAGAGGAAACCATGATTGTGTGCCGTTCCAACAAAAGGGCAAACCGTTTTAATGAGGGGATCAGACGGACTGTTTTGTACCGGGAAGAAGATTTTTGTAGCGGCGACCGTATTATGGTGGTAAAAAACAACTATTTCTGGGGAGCTGACTATGATAAGATCGATTTTATTGCCAATGGAGATATGGCAACGGTGTTACGGGTGGGGAAAAGGACTGAACTATATGGGTATCATTTTGTCCATGCGACATTGCAGATCGATGGGTATGAAGAGGAGGTCACGGCCTGGGTTATTCTGGATACTCTGATGTCCGATTATCCGGCTTTGACCTATGAACAGACCAGAAATTTATATTTAAGTATAGAACAAGATTATGCGGAGATCGCTTCCAGACGGAAACGTTTTGAAAAAATCCGGGAGAATCCATATTACAATGCCTTACAGCTGAAATTTGCCTATGCGGTGACTTGTCATAAAGCACAGGGAGGACAATGGGATGCAGTTTTTATTGATCAGGGATGGCTGGCAGATGATATGCTGAATGACGAATACTGGCGATGGCTGTATACTGCCATAACCCGGGCTCGTCAGAGACTATATCTGATTAATTTTAAAGATGATTTTTTCCTTTAATAAAGCCTGTCTTAGACAGGCTTTATTAAAGGAAGAGGGTTAATCTATTTTCAGATCTTTCATCATAGCATCGATGGTTGCAAAGGCAGCAGTCTGGGCTTTGTGAAAATCGCCTATGGTATTCATGGTTGCGCGTGCTTCGAAATAGAATTTAATTTTAGGCTCTGTTCCGGAAGGACGAACCGATATCTTACAACCGTCAGCCAGGAAAAACTGGAGGACATCGCTGGTGGTCGGGAAATCCATATCACAAACTTCCCCGCTGACCAGGTTAATTGCTTTCAGAGTGGTATAATCTTTTTTAATGACAACCGGGCTGTTGTTGATTGTTTTCGGGGTATGATGACGGAAAGCATTCATCATGTCTTTGATTTCCTGAGCTCCGGTAAGGCCTTTACGCACGATGTAAATCATTTTTTCCTGTGAAAACCCATATTCTGCATAGATTTCTTTCAGGAGACCAAATAAGGTTTTACCATTGTCTTTTGCCCATGCTGCAATTTCAGCCATCAGAGAAGTGGAGGATACGGCGTCTTTATCACGAGTATACGAACCCGGCATGAACCCGAAAGATTCTTCTCCGGCACCGATATATCCTTCCGCTCCTTTTTTCCGGATCATATCAGCAATCCATTTGAAGCCGGTATATACATCGTAACAGGGAATACCGTTCTTTTCGGCAATTTCCTTGATCAGTTCTGAGGTAACAATGGTTTTTACCGTGTATTCATTTCCTTTCAGCAGCCCTAGTTCTCTGCGGCGGTGAATGATGTACCAGGTAAATATGATGTTGGTCTGGTTTCCATTGAGAAGTATCCATTCGCCTTTATCGTCTTTTACGGCTATTCCGATCCGGTCGCCGTCGGGGTCACAAGCCATTGCCAGATCTGCATCGATCTCACGTGCTTTGTCTAAAGCCAGCTTGAATGCTGCCGGTTCTTCGGGATTGGCGGAAGCAACGGTAGGAAAATCTCCGTCGGTAATCATCTGCTCCGGAATTGTGGTGATATTTGTGAACCCCCAGTTACGTAAAGAATCGGGTACCAGTTTGTAGGTCGTTCCATGCAGGGGGGTAAACACTATTTTCAGGTCGTGCTGATGTTGGATAGCTTCAGGTGACAAACTCAAAGTCTTGACTATATCCAGGAATTTTTTATCGAAATCTTCTCCTAGTATTTTAATCCGTTCCGGAACTGCCTGAAATTTGATATCGGTTACTTTTACTCTTTTTACTTCCTCTATGACATTTTTATCGTGAGGAGGTACCAATTGAGAACCGTCGTTCCAGTATGCTTTATACCCGTTATATTCTTTGGGGTTGTGTGAAGCGGTGATGATCACACCTCCGCAACATCCGAGTTCACGTATGGCAAATGACATTTCCGGGGTAGGGCGTAAGGACTCAAACAAGTAAGCCGTAATCCCGTTTGCAGAAAAAATAGCTGCTGTCGTTTCTGCGTATTCACGGGAATGATGACGGCAGTCGTGACCGATGCATACTGATTTCTCTTTCAGATCGGAGAACATTTTATTGATATAATTGGCAAAACCTTGAGTAGCTGCTCCTACAGTATAAATATTCATCCGGTTGCTTCCTGCTCCCATGATACCTCTTAGTCCGCCTGTTCCGAATTCCAGGTCGTTGTAAAAGGAATCGATCAGCTCTGTGGGGTTGCTGGCGTTGAGCAACTGTTGTACTTCTTCCCGGGTATTTTTATCATAAGCCTCATCCAGCCACATCTGAGCTTTGGTCCTGGCTTTCTGGATAATCTCTGTATTTTCCATAGTGCATGTATTTTATTGTTATCGTAATATACTACAAAGTTAGCAAAAATAAAAAAGCCCTGCAATGCAGAGCTTTTAATATTTTGTGAGGATTGGTTAAGATCTCTTTTCTTTGATCTTTGCTTTTTTACCGGTAAGTTCGCGGAAGTAATAAATTCTGGAACGTCTTACTTTTCCTACTTTATTGATTTCGATTTCTTTGATGTAAGGTGATTCTATCGGGAAAATTCTTTCTACACCCACATTCCCTGACATCTTGCGAACAGTAAAAGTTTTTGTACTTCCGGTTCCTTTGATCTGTATAACTACACCGCGGAATACCTGAATACGTTCTTTGTTTCCTTCAATGATTTTGTAGTGTACACTCACCGTATCTCCGGTGTTAAATGAAGGATGCTCAACCGGGTTCTCAGCAGCAAATGCCTGCTCTGCAACTTTAATTAAATCCATTATTTCAGTTTTTTATTAATTCATTCTCGAACACAGTATTACAATGGAGTCTTTCATGTAAGAGACTGTGTACGTTTCAATCGAGGTGCAAATGTAGAAAAACTAATCCGGATATACAAGGATTTTGAAAAAAGAAATGAATATGAAGGTAACAAACCTGAATAATAACCAATAAAAACGAGCGATTATTTTAGACAAATATATTAAAAAATATCAATTTATTACCAGGAAATACCAATAAATGTAATTAATTATTTTTCAATAGATTATATGGTAGTTTACCGATGATGGCTGATTATCGGAAAAATTCCCGAATTAATCGCTCGTTTGTGTTGTTAAATATTGTAACATTAAGATAGACATTTATTTATTTAAAAATCAAAACATTATGAAACAATTTTTATGTATGGTATGCTTAAGCATTTTGCTGGGCAATATGTGGGCTTGTTCTGACAGTTCAAGTAATGAGCTGACAATTGAAGAGTTGCAGAGACAGATTCAGGAATTGAAGAATCAGTTGGAGAAAAATTCCAAAATTACAGCAGTAGCTTTTGAAGGAAGCGAGATGGTACTGACTTTTGCCGATGGTACGACATTGAGGACGGTAACTCCAAATTCGGTGATCCCGGCAATTGGAGAGGATGGAACATGGTGGGTGAACGGACAAAGTCTGGGGATTAAGGCTGTTGCCCAGGTTCCGGTAATTGGTTCTAACGGAAACTGGTGGGTGGATGGAAAAGATTCCGGAGTTTCTGCGGGTGGAATTAAAGGGGACAAGGGAGACAAAGGGGATGCCGGTCGCGGTATCAGCAATATCAGTTATGAAGAAACAACAGGAATTCTGACCATCACTTTGACAGATAATTCAAAATATGAATTTAAATTAGGGGTTATTTCAGGAGGGGGAAGTTCTGACCTGGGCGGAAATAAAGTCGAAGATTTGAATGGTTCTTTTCTGGTGTCTGCTATTTATAACGGAGATATGCCGTTTGCACAGTTTGCCTACAATGATCAGAACCTGATGACTCAGGCTGCCTATTATCAGAATGTAGCCAATGAAGCAGTGAAAATTTATGCTTTGGATCAGACTTTTAGTAATGGAAAAACATCGAAACAAACCTTCTCTGAATTTGCAGAGGTTGATAAAACTGTGTTGGATGGAGATGGATATCCCGGTCAGGAATGGGTGGATACCCGTTTAAGCGAGCAAATGATTCAGGCAGATCAACTTTTCACTGAATTGTTTGGAAGCAGATTTCCTAACCTGTCCTTGGAGTTTAAAAGGGAGATACTGGAAAGGATGGCAAACCTGGATCATAGAACTTACATTGAAGGACTTGGCTCTGTTGTTTGTTTTATGAATAATACAACTGTATACTATATTTCTCAGGTAAATGGAACAGAGGTAAGGTATGCCAAAGAAAACGTAGTGCCTGAGGGGATGAAATTTGTAATAAAAAAGGTCGGAAGTAAAACGGTTTATTGCAGCAGGAGATGGCTGTCTTATGATGTTTATGACACAGATAGGGATTGTTGGGATTATCCGGTCAATGAAGACAGGCGTGCTTTTAATCTGAATGATGTATACATCAATGTACATGGAGAACCGGGGAATGAAATTATTGATTTTGAACCTGGTTTCGGTGAAAACCGTTTCATTCCTGAATCAGATTATCATGTTACACTTCCTGCTGTGGAAAAAGGAAGTAGAGTGGATGTTGTCACTGCTACAGAAATAAAAGATTATGAGATGCCTGCAGCATCCGAAGTCTACAATCCGGAGAATATTACCGGTGATTATAAATATTTAATGGCTGTGCATAAAAAATACAAGAAGGGGGATAAGGTCAGAAGTTATGAGATGAATTATGTTTATGACGGCGAGAACTTTACGGTGAAGAGTGAAGGGGAAGACCAGTGTTTTATCGAAGTGAGCGATAATAAAATCACAGGAGTAACTTTATTTACCAGTGTTTGGAACGATAAAACCGGGACAAATGAACTCCGGAAAAGGAATGTTTTGAAAATGAACTACAATTCGGATGGTACTCTGGCGTCTATCGACTGTCCATATGAAAATATCGCCAATGTGGCTCAATGTGTATACGATGAAAAGAAAAATATGACTGAATTCCGGGTGAATGCGAGTCGCCTGAAAGGCAAAGGGATGGACGATATGTTGTGTGTATTGGGGTTGGCTTACCGCTATATGAGCTATGATGAAACCGTAGGAGGTGTGATTGAAAAAGTGAAATATACGGATGGTCCGTTATTGAAAGTCAATTACAACTATGGCCTGAAAAATTTCATGAATCATACCTGGGCAGCCTTGAATCCGTTATTCCAGAATGTACTGATGAACAATAATGCCTTTAGTGAGTTGATCTGGGCAGGCCATGGAAGCTGTTATATCGCAGAATATACAAACTATAATAACGGCGGATATCCTATAGAATTCAAGGGAATTTTACAGATTGGTGCGGATGTGGAAGAGTTGTTTGATGTTTCTCTGCCGGTAAATGGTTCCGTTGCAACATTATATCGCCTGGAATACAAACAGAAAAAGTAATCCGGTATTTATAGATTCAAAGATTGTCCGTAATGTAAACCGTTTTCGGGATTACTTACGGACACTTTTTTATAAGTGGGTATGTTGAAGTATATAATTTTATTTTTATCGGTGGGGTGGGTTGCGGAACTTCAGGCGCAAAGCAAAGTGGAGGGGTATGTGATTCAAGAGAATGGTTTGCCTGTGGAGGGAGTGAATGTCCGTTTTGTATCTTCCAATACAGGAACTTATACCGATTCGGCAGGTTATTTTTATTTGCAGTTACAATCGCCTGGCAAATTGAAGTTTACCCATGTTAATTTCCGGGAGGTGGAGTGTTGGTTATACGGGGATACTACTTTGTGGATGGTTTTGCCTTCTTTGTCGCATCGTTTGCAAGAAGTGAAGGTCGGTGGGCAGGAGAAAGGCGGGGTGGTATATACCTTTGAAAAGCACATTGACCGGGTTCCTGTAATGCTAGGAGAAAAAGATGTGTTGAAATATATGGCAACGATGCCTGGGGTAACTACTACTGATGCTCTGGATCCTGGTATTTATGTCCGGGGAGGAAACAGTGCTGAGAATGTTTTTCTCGTGAATGATATTGAAATAACAAATCCGGCTCATCTGACAGGTATATTATCCACGTTTGATCCCTGGATTCTGAATCGCTCCGTTTTATATAAGAGTGGTTTTCCCTCGAAGTACAATGATTATCTTTCCGCTTATATCAATATGTTTCCGGATGCAGGAGACAGGGAGAATTATGAGGGAGAGTTGGCGGCCGGATTATTGTCGGCGGCTTTGAAGATTCGTGGTCCTTTGAAGCGGGGGCATACGGCTTTTAGTCTGTCTTTACGTACTTCTTATTTACAAGGAGTAGCTAAATTGTATAATAAGCTGAATGACAGTGCCAGTATGCCATCCTACGCTTTTTATGATATAACCACAGCAGTGGAATCGCGTTTGACAGAACGTTTATCCGTCTCTGTGTTTGGGTTGTTTTCAATTGATAAGCTGGATCTGGGCAGGAAGCCGGAGCAGACAGATTTATTGAAATGGAATACGTGGTCATTGAATACCCGTATCCGTTATCTGTTGTCTGAAGGTGAGCTGAATTGGCGGGTGGGATGTTATGCCGGGAATACAAAGGCTGATATGAACAGAGGTATTGTTATGGGTGGAAAAAATACCTATGGTACTTTTGTCATGGCATTGGACTATGGAAGAAATTTAGGGGAACGGTGGAACTGGAGTGGGGGTGTTAAATTTGAACATGCCGGATTTTCAAACAGGGGATTAAAGCAATGGAATATGGGAAATGCAGATTTTAATCTGTATAAGGTATATACGGCTTTGAATTATACTCCGGCATTGGGTTGGATGGTAGAAGGAGGAATCAATTACCAGTTTTATGACGGAGATAAAAATACAGGTTGTTGGTCGCCGAGAGGGAGAATCGGTTGGAGACGGGCAGGATGGAGTTTGTGGGCTGATTATGCTGTGACAGTACAATATCTGAGCCGCTTTTCGATGCTAAACCTGAAGAGTCCCGTGGATATTTGGTGCCCTTTAAACAGTCGGCTCAGGCCAGCCGAATGCCGGCAATATTCATTGGGTGTCGATAAAAGCTGGGATAACGGTTTATATGCTTATATGGCTTTGTTCCGGAAAGATATGTCGGGGGTGAAAGACTTTGGTTCCGCATCTTTGGCTGATAACACTTCTTTTGGTGACCGGCAGATCGAAGGCACGGGTGAGGCTAAGGGCATTGAATGGGATGTTATTTATAATAATGAATCCGTTTATTGCCGGGTGAATTATACCTTATCCGATTCCTGGAGGTGTTTTGACGAAATCAACGGAGGAAAGAAATTCTATCCTCCTTACGATATGCGTCACAATGTACTTCTGGCGTTTTCCTGGCAATTTCTGAAAAAATTCAAGTGGAATATGATGTGGTGCTATACTTCGGGGATGCGGACCACTTTCCCGGTTGGGGTGGCAATTGCACAGAATATTCACAACGCTCAGCAAACTCCTCATTTCATTCCTGTCTACCGGGAACGTTATAATTTTAAGTTACCGGATAATCATCGGCTGGATATGAGTCTGGATTATTGTCAGGAGCGGGATAAGTGGGATGTTTTGTGGAGCCTGGGGGTATATAATCTGTACAACCGGCAGAACGCTTCCTTTGTGTACTTTGAACCTGAGGCTGCTGACAAATATTATACCCGTTTCGTTCCTCATTCCCGGGTATTACTGCCATTTATACCTTATATTTCTTTAAAAATCAGCTGGTAAACGATGAAAAAATTAGGATATTTTTGTTTGATGGTATGTTTTGGTCCGATGATCTCCTGTCAACTAGGAGAACGGCTGGATGTCCGGGATATGGGAGACGCTCCGGGATATTTTCTGGAGTGCTATTGTCAACCGGGTGAGATGTATGAAATGACAGCGACGCGGATTGCTCCGATTGCAGAGGCACAGGTCCTGGATTATTCTCTGAAGTTTGATGTCAGGATTTGGGATGGGGAAGAGATAAAACTCAATCACAGTTTGTTTACAAAACCTGGAACAGACTTTATTTATAATTATGCTACTTCACACTGCCTGGATCCAGAACTGACCGATACCATTTATCTTTGTGCTACGGCTCCGGGTGGAGAGAAGCTGACAGCGAAAACAGCTGTTCCTGAAGCTGTGAAAATTGATACGGTCATTTTGGAGCGTGATTGTCTGCAGATTTTTTTCAAAACTTCAGTCCATAAGGAACAAAACTTTTATGCCCTGACTGTGAATTGGAATGGAGAGGGAAAAAAATACGGACATATACGTTTTTTAGATGGTTATACGGAGGAGCAATGGGTTAGGTATGAGTTGCTGATTCCGGAAAAAGAAAGACAAGATAGTCTGGTGGTTGGGCTGAAACGAATGACTGAGGAGGGTTTCAAGTATCAATATTCCTTACATGAGGCGAATATGGCAGGAAATGAAAGTATGTTCCTGCCGGTGGAACTGTCAGGTAATATTTCCGGGGCTTTGGGGATTTTTACTTGCTATACGGCAGACCGGGTCAGGGTGAAATAAAGATTTACTTTGTCATGGAAACGTTTGTTTAATTTTGTGGAAAAACTTTTTTATTCCGGAAAAAGGTTTTATCTTTGTACTCGGAGGTGAGGATTCCGAATATATAATCGGGATTCTTTTTAATAAAGGCACTTATTGGAGGATAAGTGTCATTTATTTTTTTGTATAAAATGAATATAAAATAAAACGGTTATGAGCAAAAAGGTGTCTTATGTTACAAAAGAGGGGCTGAAAAAACTACAGGAGGAATTGGAAAGATTGCAGAATGTAGAGCGCCCTAAAATTTCAAAAGCAATTGGAGAGGCTATCGAAAAAGGAGATATCTCGGAAAATGCAGAATATGATGCAGCTAAAGATGCGCAAGGATTACTGGAGGCAAAAATTGCCCAATTGCAGGATACGGTAGCTTCTTGCCGGGTAATTGATGAGTCGCAGATTGATACTTCTAAAGTGCAGATGTTGAATAAGGTAACCATTAAAAATACAAAAAACGGGGCAACAATGACCTATACGTTGGTTTCTGAAACAGAAGCTAATTTTAAAGAAGGTAAATTGTCTATACATACTCCCATTGCACAGGCTCTGATAGGAAAGAAGATTGGGGATAAGGTAATGGTGAAGGTTCCCGCTGGGGAAATGGAGTTTGAAATTATGGATATCAGTCTTTAAATATGCGTTGTATGGCTTCTATTTTTTCAAAAATCGTAAAGGGAGAAATTCCGTCCTACAAAGTGGCTGAGGATGAGAATTTCTATGCCTTTCTGGATATCAATCCGTTGCAGAAAGGGCATACTTTGGTTATCCCGAAGAAGGAAACCGATTATATCTTTGATCTTTCCGATGAAGAGTTGACAGGATTGATGGTGTTTGCAAAAAAGGTAGCTCAGGCTATTGGTAAGAGTATTCCATGTCTGCGTGTTGGGGTTGCCGTCTTAGGCTTGGATGTTCCGCATGCTCACGTTCATCTGGTACCTTTGAATAGTGGTGATGATTTGAATTTTTGTAATCCTAAAAAACAATTTCCGGCAGAAGAGATGAAAGCTTGTGCTGAATTGATAGCGCAAAATCTGTAAAAAATATAAAATAAATAGTTGTCCTGAAAAATCCCGGAAATACCCGGATTTTTCAGGACAACTTCTTATTGTGGTAAAAATACTGTATTTTTACCTCAGAAAATGGAATCAGGAAATGGAAAAACGTGAAATGTATAATGCCTATGCAGATTTGGAGGGGTACAATTGTTTTGGGTGTTCGCCGGCTAATCCCTATGGCTTGAAGTGTAAATTTGTGGATGAGGGGGAGTATGTGACTTGTCATTGGGTGCCTTCCGGGAATTATCAGGGCTTTTTTCAGGTATTACATGGGGGAATTCAGGCTACCTTGATTGATGAGATTGCCAGTTGGGCAATTTTCTCTCATGAGAAAACGGCAGGTGTGACCACAGAGATGAATGTCAAATACCGGAAGCCGGTGCGGACGGATAAGGGGGAAATCTGGTTGCGTGCTAAGGTTACCGAAGTCTCCCGGCGTCTGGTGACAGCACATGTTGAATTGTTCAATGAGAACAATGAGTTGGCTACAGAGGCGGATGTTGTTTATATGGTTTATCCGGAAGAGGTGGCCCGGAAAAAACTGGATTGGCCGGGAGCAGAGGCCTTTTACAGGTAAAAAGTGAAAAATACAGGAAAGATGAAATACAGAAATATAGTTTGGGATTGGAACGGGACGTTGCTGAATGATGTGGAAGTAGGGGTGAATACTTTGAATGATATGCTGGAAAGAAGGAATTTACCTTTATTGTCTGTTGAAGAGTATAAAGATCGGTTCGGTTTTCCGGTTCTTGATTTTTATTGCAAGGTGGGATTTGATATGGAGAGAGAGTCTTTTCATGCGCTTTCTCTTGATTTTGTAGATACCTATGATAAGTACGCCGGACAGGTCTGTTTAAATCCTTTTGTTCCGGAAGTTTTGGCCGGTATTCAGCAATCAGGCCGGAGACAATATATTTTGTCTGCTCTCCGGGAAGATTTGCTGAAACAGATGATCCGTAATTTTCAGATCGATTCCCGTTTTGATCAGGCTTGTGGTTCAGATGATATTTATGCTGCAGGGAAGGTGGACAGAGGGATCAGGATGTTGGAAACTTATGACATTAATCCTGCAGAAACTCTGATGGTTGGTGATACCATTCATGATGCTGAGGTCGCGGAGGCTCTGGGATTTGATTGTCTTTTGTATGCCGGAGGGCATAACAGCGAATGGCGTTTACGTGAAAAAGCCCCCGTCATTCATGAAATGAGGGAGCTTTTAGAGTTGTAGATAAAAAACTACAGTTGATTTTGTAGCAATTGCGCCATTGTGTTGTAATATTCTTTTTCTACATCCAGAAAGTTCTGTATGCTGTCATAGAGAATTGTGATTTCCATAAAATAGTCAATCATAGAAATTTGTCCGGCCTCGAGGGCTTTGTTCAGTAGCTCTTCATTTCGCTGATAGGATAAAGTTTTACTGTACTCCTCTTTGGAATTTTGCAGAGCCTGGGCTTGTATATAGAGTTCCCGTAAATTGGCTTTTAAAGTCTGGGTATTGTCCTCGATACTGAGATTAGCATATTCCGCCTGGGCTTTAGCCCGTTTGACCGTATTTTTGTTTTCCCAGAGGGGAATAGATACGCCGACCCGGAAACCATTCATTTTAGCCTCGCTTCCGCCATTGTGTCTGTATCCCACATCGAATTTGGGCAGGCTTTCGGCCCTGCTGACTTTGACTTCCCGCCGGGCGGATTCCGATTCGCTGGTTAGGCTTCTTAAGGTCGGATCGCTAGCCAGGTATTCTGCTTCAAACTGGTTATAATCAGGTAAAGCCTGCAAGGTTGGGTAAACGGTACTTTGGAAATCAATGGGAAGTCCACCGTTCAATGCTTGTAGTTTCTCCAGTTGAGAACGCAAAGCTGAGGCATTCAACCGGCTGGCATTGTTAGCATTGATTTTTTCCAACTGAATTTTATTGAATTCCAGTTGATTGGCATCTCCTGAGGCTAGCCTTTGTTTATAGAGGGTTTCCAGCCGTTCCGCATTTTTCAACCTTTTGTCCAGTAATTCTTTTTGCTTACGCAGATAGATGATTTCCTGACAAGTTTGTTGGGTCGACAATAGGATTTGTTGACGGGTGGCTGCATACTGATGGTCGAAAGTCTCTGATTTTAACCTGGCCAGTTTATTTCTATTGCTGTATACTGTCGGAAAATCAAAGGATTGTACTACTGCCAGTTCATTACTATTGCCTCCTGTGCTGCGGTCTGCCCACAATTGATTTAGTTCCACGGTGGGGTTGGGCAGATACTTTCCGGTATGTGCTTCCAGCTTTTGAGCTTTATTCAGTTGCATGCCGGCTTGTAATGTCTTGTTGTTAACTTCTATACTTTTCAGTACTTCTTCAATACCCGCTTGGGCAAAGACAGAAGTCACAAGACTGGAAAGTAAGAATAGAATATATAGTTTTCGTTTCATAATTTATATCGACATTGGTGTAGATTGTTCTTTCTTTTTGTTCAGCAGGTAGTATACGATAGGAACCACAAATCCGTTGAGCAGGGTGGAGCTCAATAACCCTCCGAGGATAACCTGGGCCATCGGACTCTGTATCTCGTTTCCTGGTAAATCACCACCTAGCGCCAGAGGTATCAAGGCCAAAGCTGAAGTCAGGGCGGTCATCAGGATTGGATTCAGACGGTCAAGGGAGCCTTGAATAACACTTTCTGTCAGTTGCATACCTTCTGCCCGCAGATGATTGTAATGAGATACCAGCAATATACCGTTCCGGGTAGCAATACCGAACAGAGAAATGAAGCCGATGATAGCAGGGATACTGATCACTCCGGAAGTAAACCAGATACTGATTATCCCTCCGATAATGGCGAGAGGCAGGTTTAGCATGATGATACCTGATAGTGGCAGGCTCCGGAATTCATGATACAGAATCAGAAAGATCAGTAATAGTGAAATCA
>CAJMQA010000034.1 GCA_905215395.1 uncultured bacterium
ATTTGTCATTACCGATGAGCCGGGTTGCTATTTTATTCCCGCTTTGATTGACCAGTGGAGAGAACAGGGAATGCATAAAGACTTCCTGAATTATGATAAGATTGATACCTATAAGGATTTCGGTGGAATCCGTCTGGAAGATGATATTCTGATTATTCGGGGAGGTTCACGTTTTCTGGGAGATAAACGGACTCCGATTACGGTGGAAGAGGTTGAAAATATTATGGCAGAATAAAGTCTTGTAATACTTTATTAGTAAAATATATTTAAGATTGCAGAGGTGTGTAGAAGCCTTCTATGTGCCTCTGTTTTTTTGTGTGTATAAGGAATCAAATGATTGATCAGCCAGTAATTCCGGGAATATAAAAGAAGTTGAAAAAAGAACTTTGGCGTTGGTCAGATAAACTAGGTATATCTGTTTATGTGGAAATTTTTTGAAAGAAAAATTTTAATGGAAGGGAAAAAAATACTAATTTAGGCGTTCATATTATTGGAAATAAATTAATAAATAAAATACTGAATCTTATGAAGTTTGTCGTATCAAGCAATACATTGCTGACCCGTTTACAGGCGGTAAGTAAGGTTATCGGTGGTAAGCCCGTACAGCCGATTCTGGATAATATTTTGTTGGTAGCTACGGAAGGCGTTTTATATGCAACCGCATCTGATAAGGAAACGACGATGGAAGCTAAAATTGAGCTGGAGAGTCTGGAAGAAGAAGGACAGATCACCATTCCTGCTAAAATTCTGCTGGATATTTTGAAAGAATTTCCTGAACAGCCGCTGACTTTTGAAATCAATACGGCAACGAATGAAGTGAAGATTATTTCTGAAAAAGGAGAATTTTCGGTTCCCGGAGAGAGTGCTGAGGATTATCCGTTACAAGCGGCGCTGAACGACAGTAATGCAGACCTGACCTGTAAAGCTGGTCTGATACTGGAAGGCATTGTGAAAACTATCTTTGCTACTGCCAATGACGATTTGCGTCCGGTGATGAACTGCATCCTGATTGAAATGAATGAGGATAACTTTACTTTTGTGGCTTCAGATGCCCATAAGCTGGTACGGTATAAACGTTTTGATGCTAAAAGTGAAGGGGGACAGTTTTCTTTGATATTACCTAAAAAACCGGCTTTGATGCTGAAAAATATCCTGCCTAAGGATGATTCGGAGATCCGGCTGTCATTTAACGACAAGATGTCTTGTTTCGTATTCGGGGATTATAAGATGACTTCAACATTGGTAGAAGGACGTTTCCCGAATTATAACTCTGTTATTCCTCAGAATAATCCGAAAAAGATTATTATCGAGAAGAAAGAATTGTATAATTCTTTGCGCCGTGTATCTGTTATGGCTAATCAGGCCAGTAACCTGGTTAAATTTGAGGTTGCGGAAAATAAGATTGTTATCTCGGCTCAGGATATGGATTATTCAATGTCAGGACATGAAACACTGACTTGTCAGTACGAGGGAGAGAATATTGCTATCGGCTTTAAGTCGCCTTTTGTATTGGAGATATTGTCCAATATCGAATCGGAAAACGTTGTATTGGAATTGTCCGACCCGACCCGTCCGGGTTTGTTCCTGCCTTTTGAAAATGAAGATACCGAAGAAGATTTATTGATGTTGTTGATGCCGATGATGGTATAGCAGAAATGTTGGGTATTTTCGGGTGAAAAGTGAAAAATAATAAATAAGGAAGTCGTTCGGTTTATAACTTCAACCGAACGACTTTTGAGTTAAATAAGAATTTAAAACCAATTTAGGTATGAAATTGAATCTTACAAATCCGATTGTTTTTTTCGATCTGGAAACAACCGGAATAAATATAGCTAAAGACCGGATTGTGGAGATTTCTGTGTTGAAAGTTTTCCCGAATGGTAAGGAGGAGCAAAAAACAATCCGCGTAAATCCGGAAATGCATATTCCGGAGGAAGCATCTAAAATTCATGGTATTTATGACGAAGATGTGAAAAATGCTCCGGCTTTCCGCAATATAGCTAAGGAGTTGGCTCATTATATTGAAGGTTGTGATTTGGGAGGTTATAATTCGAACCGCTTTGATATTCCTCTGTTGGCTGAAGAATTTTTGAGGGTTGACGTGGATTTTGATATGAGTAAACGGAAGTTTGTAGATGTACAGACTATTTTTCACAAGATGGAGCAACGGACTTTGTCGGCAGCCTATCAATTTTATTGCGATAAGTGTCTGGAAGATGCTCATACCGCAGCTGCGGATACTATGGCAACTTATGAAGTATTGATGGCTCAGTTGGATCGTTATGAGAATAAGCTGGAAAATAGTATCGATTTTTTAAGTAAATTTTCTACCCAGAATAAAAATGTGGATTTTGCCGGATTTATTATTTATGATGAAAAAGGGGTTGAGGTGTTCAATTTTGGCAAGAATAAAGGAGTAGCTGTTGAAAAGGTTTTGAAAGAACAGCAGGGGTATTATGATTGGATGATGAAGAGTGAGTTTCCTTTATATACAAAGAAAATATTGACAAAAATAAAATTGCGTAGTTCCGGTTTGTTGAAATTTTGAGTTATCCGGGAATGATAATGTATGTGTGAACTGATCAGGAAAGAATTAAAGAGTTTTTTTGCTTCTTTATCGGGTTATGCGATATTGATATTTTTTCTGGCTGCCTGTGGCTTGTTTTTATGGGTATTGCCGGGGAATTATAATATTCCCGATAGCGGAATGGCAGATATGCAGCCTTTTTTTGCTTTGGCTCCTTTGTTGTATCTGTTTCTGGTTCCTGCTCTATGCATGCGTTTATTTGCGGAAGAGCGGAAGAGCGGGACTTTGGAACTGCTTTTCACACGTCCGGTTTCTGTCTGGAAAATCGTTCTGGCCAAATATCTGGCAGGTCTGATATTGGTGTTTTTTTCTATTTTGCCTACGGTTTTGTATGCGGTGAGTTTGTCGGTGTTGGCTCTGCCTGCCGGACATATAGATACGGGGGGGATTATCGGATCTTATATAGGGTTGTTGTTTTTGTCCGGTGTTTGTGTAGCCGCCGGTGTCTGGGCGTCAGCCTTAACGGACAATCAGATTATCGCTTTTCTGTATACTCTTTTAATCTCTTTTCTTTTATATTCCGGTCTGGATATGATCGGAGAGATTCCTGCTCTGGCAGACGTGCAGCCGGAGATACAGTTTTTGGGGATTAATTTCCATTATGAACCTATGTCGAGAGGGGTAATTGCTTTTGGGGATATGGTATATTTCCTCTCTTTCATTTTTCTGTTTCTTTGGGCCACAGTCCGGCGTTTCCATGGAACCCGGATAAAATGGGGATATGTCTGGGTTGTTTTTGTCGGTGTGAATTTGCTTTGTACCCGTATTTATTACCGGATAGATATTACTGACGATAAACGTTACACTTTATCGGAGCAAACCCATGATCTGATCAGAAATGTAGACCGGCCTGTGAGTGTCGATATTTTTCTGGCAGGAAATTTGCCGCCGGGAATGCAGAAACTGCAATATGCATTGACCCGTTTACTGGAAGAATTCCGGAGGATATCAGGCAATAACTTCCGTTATAATATTATTGATCCGTCAGAGATACAGGAAGTCAATGAGAAGAAGGCGCTGGTAAAGTATCTGGCTGAACGGGGAATTATGCCCGTCACTCTGAATCGCAGAAGTGAAGATGAAACATTGTCGCAACAGATTATTTTTCCAGGAGCTATTGTGTATGATCAAGGGACGGAAGTCAGTATTGAATTGTTACAGAATATACCGGGGCAAAGTGCAGAAGAAAATATCAACCATTCGGCAGAGGCATTGGAATATGAATTGACCAAAGCCATACGTTTGTTAGTACGGGGAGAGAAAAAGGCTGTTGCATTTCTGACCGGACAAGGTGAGCTTTCCTATCCGGAGGTGATGGATATGGCGGAAAACTTGCTTTATTATTATCAGGTTGATTTTGTCAGTACAGATAGTCTGGCTGCCGACTTTTCCCGGTATGATGCATTGATTATCGCAAAACCGACTGTGGATTTTACTGAAAAGGATAAATATACCGTAGATCAGTATGTGATGAATGGTGGACGGGTGTTGTGGTGTGTGGACGAAGTAGATGTTGAGGAGGAAGGATTGAAAAAACAGGAAATAGTTCCTGCTGTTTATAGGCCGCTGAATATAGAAGATCTGTTGTTCCGTTATGGAGTCCGGATAAATGCAGACCTGGTATTGGATGGAAATTGTGTCCTGATACCGGTTATTACAGGAATGAACGGGAATACTCCGGTATATAGTCCGGGACGTTGGTATTATTCTCCTCTGCTGGTATCCGGTCAACGGCATCCGGTAACAACAGCATTACAACCCGTACGAGTGGAATATGCCAATAGTATTGATACTGTCGGAGGACAGGATGGATTGAGAAAAACAGTATTACTTTCAACTTCAGCTTATACGGCAGTTATGAAAACTCCTTGTCCGGTGACTCTGGGGATTACAGAGGAAAAGATGACTCCTGAAAAATTTAACAAACGGTTTTTACCGGTAGCTGTCGCTGTTGAAGGGAAATTTACCTCTGTATTCCGTTACCGGAATAAAGTGGAAACGGTTGACAGGCCTTTTAAGGGGGAGAGTCCTGCCAACCGGATGATTGTAATTGCAGATGGCGATGTAATCCGGAATAAAGTCAGAGGGATAGGTGACGATATGCGGGCTGTACCTTTAGGATTTGATGAATACGGCGGACAAATGTATGGGAACCGTGATTTTATCCTGAACTGTGTCAACTGGTTGTGTGATGATGAAGGGTGGATGGAACTCAGGGGAAGAAATCTGTCGCTGTATCTTTTGGATAAAACACGTTTAAAAGCTGAACGTCGGTATTGGCAACTCTTTAATCTGTGTTTCCCTGTTTTGTTGGTTTGTGGAGTTGGTGGGGTATTTGCATGGTATCGGAGAAGGTGGTGCCGATTCTTTGAATCCTGAGCTATCCCCTTAATATTTTAGCTCTGATATGAATGCTGGGTTGAGAATAAATGTTAACTTTGAACTTTACAAACTTTTGAATATTGTTATTTAGAGAATCATATGCGGATAGCTTTACTGGGATATGGTAAGATGGGCAAGATGATAGAACGGATTGCCAAAGACAGAGGACATGAAATTGTTCTGATTGTAGATGAGAACAACCGGGAGGCGTCTGTCTCTGCACGATTGGAAAAGGCAGAGGTGGCTATAGAATTTACAATGCCTTCAGTTGCTGTAGAGAACTATAAATGGTGTTTTGATCATGGAGTACCTGTAGTATCGGGTACTACCGGTTGGCTGGAAAAGTGGGATGAGGTTGTTGCTTATTGCTGCCGGAAAGAGGGAGGTTTCTTTTATGCTTCCAATTACAGTATCGGAGTGAATATATTTTTCCAGCTGAATAAGTATTTGGCCGGAATGATGAGTAATTTTGACAATTATAAAGTATTCATAGAAGAGACGCATCATATACACAAACTGGATGCTCCCAGTGGGACTGCAATTACGATAGCTGAAGGTATTCTGAATCATCATAAGGGATACGATTCCTGGCAATTGGATAGAGGGGTACAAATGCCGGAAAAGGTGGTACCAGTGACTGCCAAACGTATTGATGAGGTGCCTGGTATTCATGCTGTCACGTATAAATCAGCCGTAGATGAGATCGAAATCCGCCATTCTGCCCTGTCGCGGGAGGGTTTTGCTCAGGGGGCTGTATTGGCTGCAGAGTTTATGAAGGGAAAGAAAGGTGTTATGGGAATGGAAGATATGTTGAAATTGTAATTCGAAGTATTATGAGAGATATTTTAGTGAATAAATGGTTTAAATTCGGGATAGTATTGGTTATTTATCTGCTCTGGGCCTATTGGATCGGTAGCTGGTGGTTATTAATTCTGGTGCCGGTTATATTTGATATTTACATTACCAAAAAGGTACACTGGGCTTTTTGGAAGAAAAAAGGAGTGGAAAAGCAGACGAAAACGGTAGAATGGATAGATGCTTTGATATTTGCCATTGTGGCTGCCACTCTGATTCGTATGTTCTTTTTTGAAGCTTATACCATTCCGACTTCCTCCATGGAGAAGAGTATGTTGGTGGGGGATTATCTTTTTGTTAGTAAACTGGCATATGGTCCCAAACTTCCGAATACCCCGCTGGCCGTACCTTTTACACATCATACTTTACCTTTTACCCAGAGTTCGAAAGCTTATTCGGAAGCTATTCAATGGCCCTATAAGCGGATTGCGGGGACTTCAAAGATCAAGCGGAACGATATTATTGTATTTAATTTCCCGGCCGGAGACACTGTTGTGGTTGGGAATGAGAATCCGGATTATTATAGCCAGATACGTTATAATGCCAGAAGTTTCCGGGAACAATCGCCGGAATTATCGGAACAGCAGGCGAAGGATATAGTCCGGAAAATGATGAAAGAGCGGCTGGATATTATTACCCGGCCTGTGGATAAACGTGAAAATTATATCAAACGGGGAGTTGGTATGCCGGGGGACGTGCTGGAATTAAAGCATGGACAACTTTATGTCAATGGCGTAAAATCGGACAACCCGGATAAATTGCAATACGACTATGAGGTGAAAACCAATGGTACTCCATTGAATAAAATGAAATTGCAGGACATCGGATTGGCATTGGAAGATATCGGTCTGCCTTCCTCTTCCTATCGTTTACCTTTGACACTGGAAATGGTAGAAAAATTAAAGAAATTCCCGAATGTTATTGAGATTACCCGGATAGAAGAGAGCGGATCAAATCCGGATATTTTTCCGTTCGATACCTTGAATTATGCTTGGAATGTAGATAATTTCGGTCCTTTGTATATTCCCAAAAAAGGAGATCGGGTGGAATTGAACCTGAAGACCTTGCCTTTGTATGAAAGAATTATCGGGGCTTATGAAGGTAATGATTTAGAGGTAAAGGATTCTACTATTTATATAAACGGGCAACCGGTTACGACTTATACTTTCGGAATGGATTATTACTGGATGATGGGAGATAACAGACATCGTTCTGCTGATTCCCGTTTCTGGGGTTTTGTACCTGAAGATCATATTGTCGGAAAAGCTTACTTTATCTGGCTGTCGCTGGATAAAGACAGATCATTCCTGGATAAGATCCGGTGGAACAGGATGTTTAGATTTATTCATTAATTATGAAGTGGCGGAAGCCACTTTTTTTGTAGCTAATCTGTTTCATTTTGTGATATAATTCGTATCTTAGAGTGAAATTCTAAATTAAACTACTATGGTTACGAGTAAGAAAAAGACATTTGTGCTGGATACGAATGTGATTCTGCACGATTACAGAGCTATTTATAATTTTGCCAATAATGATATCGTAATTCCGATTGTGGTTCTGGAAGAACTGGATAAATTTAAAAAAGGGAATGACCTGATTAATTTTCATGCCCGTGAATTTGCCCGCGAACTGGATAAAATTTCGGAAAAGGATTTTTTTGATAAAGGTGCTGCTTTGGGGAAAAGCCGGGGACATTTGTTTATACAACCGGGAGTAAAATTTTCAGAAAAAATGAAGAATTCTTTCAGCGATGATACCCCTGATCATCGTATACTGGCTGTAACCGAGTTTATAAGCGAGAAAATGAAAGGAGAAAAAGTCATTTTGGTCACTAAAGATATGAATCTGAGAATGAAGGCTCGTTCTCTTGGATTACAGGCAGAAGATTATAAGACCGATCAGGTGGAAGATCTGGATTTTGCTATAAACAGGAGCGTGAGGGAGATTGATAATTTCGATGTGGATCTGATCAATAATATTTATGGAAGTACTGGAGGTGTAGAAGTTGAAAAGGTTTTTCCCAAGCAGGAAATCAAAGGGAATAATTATTATATATTGAGGAATGGAAATGCTTCGGTACTGGCTTGTTATGATCCCTTGAAAAGAGTGGTCAGAAAGGTAGATAAGCCTAATGTTTTTGGTATTTACCCCAAGAATGCAGAGCAGGCATTTGCTGTAGATGCATTGTTAAACCCCAATGTGCAATTGGTGGCTATCAGTGGAAAGGCAGGTACGGGTAAAACTTTGCTGGCTTTAGCTTCGGCATTGCAACAGAATAAGCAATATGAGTTTATTTATCTGGCGAGGCCGATTGTGGCGTTGTCCAATAAAGATCTGGGATTCTTACCCGGAGATATGAATGAAAAGGTAGATCCCTATATGCAGCCTTTGTATGATAATCTGGGCTTTATAAAGCGCCGTTTCAATATGCATAGTGCTGAGAACCGTATGATCGACGATATGCAAAAGGACCAGAAACTGATGATTTCGGCTTTGGCATTTATCCGGGGCCGGAGTCTTTCCGATGTTTACTTTATTGTGGATGAAGCACAGAATCTGACCCCCCATGAAGTGAAAACGATCATCACCCGTGCCGGTGAGGGGACAAAAATGGTATTTACCGGAGATATCGATCAGATAGACTCCCCTTATCTGGATAAGAAATCGAACGGATTGTCACATCTTTTCGATAAAATGCAGGGGCAGGATATTTTCGCTCATGTGCATTTGGAAAAAGGGGAACGCAGTAAGCTGGCCGATCTGGCGAGTGATTTATTATAAAAGTAAAGCAGAGCTAAAAGCTCTGCTTTACTTTTAGGAATCTATTTTTTCTGCCGGAATGGGTAATTGATAGTATTCGGGGGTGATTTCCCGTTCACTGAAAAAGAAGGATATTTCCCAGGCTGCATTTTCATCGCTGTCCGAGGCATGGATGGCGTTGCGGGTTTTACTCTCTGCAAATTTTTTACGGATGGTTCCTTCTGCGGCACCGGTAGGATCGGTGGAACCTATGAGCTGGCGGAAATCATGTACAGCATTCTTTTTTTCAAGCACAGCTGCGATTACCGGTCCGGAGGTCATGAACAGACTCAGATTGTGGAAAAAGGGGCGTTCTTTATGTACGTGGTAAAACTTTTCTGCATCGGTCCGACTTATATGCAACATTTTCAATGCGATGATCCGGAAACCGGCTTTTTCGATCAGGCTTAAGATTTCTCCGGAGTGTTGTTGACCGACAGCATTCGGTTTGATAATTGTGAAAGTTCTGTTTGTCATAAGATCAGGTATTGGTGAACTGAATGTAAGTTACTATTTTTTCTTATACGAAGAAGAAAATTGAAAGATTATCTTCTTTTTTTGTAAATTTGGAAACGAGAATCATGTTTTAATCAATATAAAAATCCGAGTATGAAAAAATCATTTCTTTTTTTGGCGACAGGTTTCGAGGAAATGGAAGCTATAGCCGTTGTAGATGTTTTACGTCGTGGAGGTGTAGATGTTCGGACCGTATCTATTACGGACAATCATGAAGTGACCGGTGCTCATGGTGTAACTGTTTCTGCTGACATGGTATGGGATGAACTGAAGCCTGAGGAGGCCGAATGTCTGATTTTTCCCGGAGGTATGCCCGGGGCTCAGAACCTGGGTTCCCATCAGGCTTTGCTCGGGCTGTTACAACAACATTATGGGAAAGGCCGGTTAGTTGCCGCTATATGTGCTGCCCCTGCTTTGGTATTGAGTCAGTTGAAATCCGGAAGAAAATTACGGCTGACCACTTATCCGGGATTTGAGAAATATCTGCCGGATGCTGAAGTGTTGCCGGATGGTGTTGTTGTCGATGATAAAGTGATTACCGGTAAAGGGCCAGGATTTGCTGTGAAGTTCGGTCTGACTGTATTGGGGCAGCTTCGTTCTGCGGAAATAGAAAAAGAGGTTGCCGCAGGAATGTTACTATAATTGAAAAGCTCAGCAGGCATATTGCTGAGCTTTTTATTACATGATAATGAAGTTGCCTTTGGGATATTTGTCTATCCAGGAGCAGGCCCAGCGTCCTGTGCGGTTGATTTCATAAACCCGGCTAAAGAATCCTTTTTCCCCCAATAGGCGTTCGATACATGCCCAGGCAGTATCACGTTTGATAAAGTCAAGAATCTCCTCTTCCAATCCGGATTGATCTTCTCCTGTGGCTTGTCCGAGCCGGTCTTCTAAATCACATAGAGCATCGTATACTTCGTTCCCGATGGCGAGGCTGATGGCTTCAAAAATAGCATCGATTTGTTGGTCGGAAAATTTTTTCAATGCTTTTTGTTCGGTTAATTCACTGTTGGGTCCCCATACTTCCAGCATCTGCCGGCCATAAGTGTCGCAAGCTTCCCAGATGGTATCTATGACCCAATACTTGTCGGAAGGTTCTCCAACCTGTTTAAACCAATCGATTTTTTTTATTTCAGCAATAAACTGATCTATTGTATTTTGTTGAACCGGTGTCCAAAGCATAGAAAATGGATTATGTTGACGGCGTAAAGGTAGGAAATATAAGGCTAAAAGCAAAAGCTTCCGGCTTTTTATCCCAGTGTTTCGGCAACGACCTCAGCAATATCCCTGACTTCAGTTGTCTGTTCTGTTTTAGAGAAAGTTTTTTTACAGAGTGGGCAGGCTGTAACCAATACATCCGGTTGATAATCCAGATATGCATTTACGGTTTCCCGGCTGATCTGTGTGCGTTGGAGGGCTGTGATATGCGTATTGGCAAGAGAACCTCCGCAACAAAGAGAATTTTTGCCGTCGTATGCTGTTGCCAGTTTGTGGCTGACAGCCTTTAATACTTCTTCCGGAGCCTCATAAACATCACTTCCCCGGCCTAGTTCACAGGGATTGTGGAAGACCGTTCTCAGTTCACTCGGGCGGGGATGTATAACTCCTTGCTGTATCAGCGAATGAAGATATTCCGTATGATGCATGACCTTTGTATTCAGGGCATAATCTTCCTTGAAAGTTTTGTAGCAGATGGGGCAGGAGGTGACCAATATGCCGGCACCTGAATTTTCAAGGATGGCTTTGTTTTTTTCAATGATAATCGAAGCTGCATTGTAATTTCCTGTCAGCAGTATGGGGCGTCCACAACAAACCCCTTTTTCTTCGTCGATAAAAGTGTAATCGATCTGTGCCTTGCGGAAAATGTGTTGCATCGCCTGGATGACGCCAGGTGTCAGGTGCCCCATACAGCCTGCAAAATAAGCAACTTTACTCTGTTTTACGGGAGTTTGCTCTATATAATCATAGGTGGATTTGGTGATACGGGTATAGTCCGGGCGTTGGCTTAGGCGCAAGGCATTCAGACGCAAATCGACGGGGCAGGCTGATTCGCAACGTCCGCACATCAGGCAATTTTCAACCAGGGTTGCATGCTCTTTTCCATGACGCAATTTTTTCAGAAAGTAAACGGGTTGAGTATCAGTCATTCCTAAATTATTTCCCAATTGGCAACGATCGATGCAGATGCCGCATCTGGAACAGGAATAGAGCTGGAATTGACTGATCCCTGTGAATTTCCGTCCTTGTTTCACGCCCCAGTTTTTCAAAAATATATATACGATTTCTGTCGGTATATGCATATAACGGGAAAAAGGCAAGAGTAGGAAAAAGAGTCCGAGTGCAGAAGAATAAGCCCACCAGGCAGGGTAGGAGAGATGCTCGATAGGCAGGAAGGTATCGAGGAAATTTCCGGCTGTATGTGTCAGAAAACTTCCGCCTCCGCGTACTCCACTGGTAAAGCTTTCTGCCAGGAAGCGAAGCGGAAAGATCAACCATAGAACTGTCAGAATCAAAAGGTCGAATGGACGGTGATTGGTTGTCTTTTTTAATCCCAGGGCTCTGGAATAGAGACGTTTCATCCAGGCTAGGAGTAAACCGGATAAGATCATCAGTAAAACCAGGTCCATGAGGAAAGCGAAGGTCTTGCTGTAAGGGAAAGTTTCCTGTGCAGGGTGGAAGTAACGGAAAAAGATGGCAAAATAGGGAGGATTGAAAATACTGGTGTGATAAACCAGGGATTCAATTTTTCCGATGACGATCAGTAAAAACCACCCCAGTCCGAAGCACATATGCATGTATCCCAAAAAAGGATTGGTCCGGAATATTTTATGGTGGACCAGACTTTCCAGAAATACCTCTTTCCCGGCTTTCAGTGTTTTCAAGCTGATGATATTTTTGCGCATGATACGTCTTTCTTCCGGGGAGAAGCTCCTGATCCAACGGGCATATTTGATGATCAGATAGATCAGTAATACATTCAGGCCGATAGTAAAAGGCAATACAAACGGATCGTAATACATAATAATTACCAGTTAGAAGTGTTTTCTTCGTTCAGGGATTTCAATAACGAAAGAATCATTCTGCGGGTATCTACACCACGCGGACAAACAAGGAGACATTTTCCGCACAACATACATTTTTTCAGCATGTTACGGATTTCTGTATTTTCTCCGCGTTTCACTAGCATTTGTAACTTACGTATATTAAAATCAGTCAGATTACCGGCAGTGCAGGTGGCAGTACATCCTCCGCAACCGATGCAAAGTTTGCTGCTTGGCACCTCTTTTGTCATTTGTCCGGCTATTGTTTTATCATTTTTGTCATAATTAATAACCCTTGCTTCAGCTATTGAAAATCCCCAAAAATTCATACATTCAGATTATTGGTTAAAAATTATTCTTTTTCAGGTACTCTTCAATGGTTAATGCTGCTGAGCGGGCATCGGTGAGCGTGTCCGTCAGATTCATAGGTGAAGAACTACAACCGGCAATAAATATGCCGTCGATATTGGTTTTATTGGTTGCATAATGCGGATCTTTTACCCGGATAAAACCATTGGGGGCACATTCCAATCCCAGCATTTGGCTTAGTTGTCTGCTACCGTCTGAGGCTTCCATTCCCACCATTAATACCATCAGGTCCAGTGTCATTTTGAGAGGTTTTCCGATCAGAGTATCTTCGGCTTTGATGATTAACTGCCTGTCTTTATTTTCAGAGGCTTCGGACAGACGTCCGCGGATGAATTTGATGTTGTATTTTTCCTGGGCTTCCCGATACATTTCTTCGTATCCGGGGCCGAACATCCGCATGTCCATATAGAAGCAAATAATTTCAGCTTCCGGCAGTAAGTCACGTAATTCCATGGCTTGTTTTACTGCTGTAATGCAGCATAGTTTAGAACAATGGAAATTGCAGATTTTTTCATCCCGGGATCCGACGCATTGGATCAGTCCGATTCGTTCCGGTGTTTTGCCTACGGAGGTTTTGATCTGATGATTGGTGAAGAAATTTTCCAATTCCACGGAGGTGATCACATTTTCATAAATGCCGTAACCGTACTCTTCTTTCCGGCGGGCATTAAACAGACGAAAGCCGGTGGCAATCAGCAATGCTTTGCCTTTGATCAGGGCACCGTCTGTCAGTTCTACAGAGAATTCTCCGGAATTTGTGCGTTGAATCTTCCGGGGTTCAACACCTGTACGCAGGTTGATTTTAGGGTGTTCCAGATTACTGCGCAGGCTGGAAATCAATCCGGATGCATTCTTCCGGTCGGGGAAAAGTTGGTACCAGTTATTTACATTTCCTCCGGTTTCCCTTTCTTTTTCAATCAATTCAACGGTTTCCCCGGCTTGTGCCAATCTGTATGCCGCTTCACATCCTGCCGGGCCTGCTCCTATGATAATTACTGTCATCGCTTTGGTGGGTTTTGTTAAACTTTCAGATAAGTCGGACATGCCGGTTTTCCGATTTCTTCTCCTTTCAGATTTTTATACTTCGCATCCGGGTCATAATCGATTCCCATTTTTTCCAACAGGGGTTCTACGCTTACCTGATGCATCTGCAGGCCGATGTCCCAGGGATTGTATCCCAAGGTTAGGGCGGCCATTTCTTCGTAAGTCAGTACGGGAATACCATAGCCGTTTTTGCCGTATGTTGTTCCTTCCATTTCACTGATGGTATATTGCCATTTATCCAGAAACATGGCACATCCCGGACAGTTGGTGACAATAAAATCAGGCTCATAGGGTTGCATACTCTCGAATTTCTTTTTGGAGTTGGCTACCGAAAATCCCCGGTTGGCTAAAACCAGGTAATTTCTGAATCCGAATCCGCAGCAATGTCTTCTTTCCGGATAATCGACCGGTTCCCCTCCCCAGGCGCTTACCATGCCTGAAAGTACTGCAGGAAATTCTGCCCCGCCAATACCTTTGGAGGGAAACATTTTGGCATAATGGCAACCGATATGGTCTACGACTTGGAGTGGACGTCCGGTATGTACATTGATCAGACTGTATTTTTTCCGGGCTGCGATTTCATTCCGGAATTTATAGATCACATCGGAAGTATGGGCCAGATTTTTCGGTTTTTTAAATTCTCTTTTGGTGGCCTTCCATAAAAATTCCCTGGTTTTTTCTTCCATTTCAGGGTGGTTTTCCCAGGTATGCAGGATTTCTGTATATATTCCGAAAGAAGTGATGCAGGAAGGGGTCATGTTTTCAAATCCAGCTTCTGTCATCAGGGCAAAATGACGGGCAACAACTGTCATAATGGTTTCAACCGGAACAACGTCTGAATGATACCCGATACCTGTACAGGTCGTATGACGGGGATCATCAAATACTGTTTTTCCAAGCTTTTTTCCCAATATATCCAGATATGCCCATTCTGAACCAGGAAAAAACGTCTGCCGGATACAACTCCGGGCATAGTAATATTTGTCGTCAGCTATCTCTTTCTGATAGTCATTCCATATTTGTTGTTTACCTTCTAAATTCATCTTTCCGAAAATTGAATTTCTTATTCTTCCCCTTTGCTTTCAGAGTGAGTACCATTATTATCCATGTAAGTATGCAGAAAATAATTCTCTGTGTCCATTCCGAGTTCCTGCGCCTTTTGTATGGAATGGTTTTCTATATTTTCCATATAGGCGGAACCGCCGGTGATTTCAAAAATTTGCCGGAGTTCATTTAGGGATTCATCGTCTACTTTCCGTAATGCCCCTGCTCCGGATTGATGATAGTTGGAATGTGTCCTTTCGTAAATATCGTCCCGGTGTTCATAGATCCATTCCCAAACGGGGCCTTGTTCCGGATGCATTTCAGGTTTTACAATGTCCGGTGTAACACAGTATCCGTATTCGAGGATGTTGGTACCGATCACCCTTTTCAGTGCAAATTGCTGACGTCCTTTTTCGGATGTTGTGAACCATCCTTTTTCCTGTGACAATCTCCGGAGTGCCATGATTATCCCTCCGGGAGTGTTGCATCGCGGGCAACGAGTTTTACAGGACATACATTCTCCGCAATACCAGATTGTCTCTGATTTCAGCAAAGCCTCCAATGCTTCGTTGTCTTTACGCTGCACGGTATCTACGATGATTCTGGGGTCGTAATTGTAGAATTCTGCAGATGGACAGATGGCTGTACATACTCCGCAATTCATACAACTGTTCAGGCTCTCAATATAGTGTATATCTTGTTGAAGTTCTTCTGCTAATGTTGCCATAATTAGATGCTTCGTTCAAATTTTACCGGACGTAATAAACTACATACAAAAATAAGCTCAATGTTAAAGAAAATAAAGAAAGTAAATGCTTATTAGGTGGTGGTGTTTATACCTACTCTTGATACCGGAGGTTCAGAAACCGTCAGGCATATATGTGGGTTGCATGGATAATACTATATGTTAAAAGTAATTTATATTCGGATTACTGAATCGATATGGCTTAGAAATTGAATGTTATGGAAAAGAAAAATATTCTTATAGCTTGCAGTTCGTTGGATTGTATCTTGATATATAAAATCCTCAATAAACATTTTAGTATTGCTCAGGCGGAAAGTCGTAAGGATATTTTGAATTTAGGTGAAGACATGCATTTCTTCGGAACCTTATGATGCCCGGGATAAAGAAATGCGAATTGCAGGTTATTGTGCATGTTATGTGAAACCGGTCCGGCAGGAAATTTTTGGTTCTTTTGTGCAGTATTGGTTAAAGCAGTGTGATTGTGACTGATCGGTTTACAGAATTTTATCCGGATTTTTTTTTATAAAGTCACTCCAGGATTTACAATTGTTACTTTCTGAAGTAATGGGGTTACAACTTTGCAGGTAATGACAATAGGCGATGGCAATAGCATCTGTTTCATCGAGCATTCCAGAGGTGGTAGTGAGAGTCATAAATTTACCCAGAAGTGTAGCAATCTGTTCTTTGGAGGCTGTTCCGGAACCTGTAACGCTCATTTTAATTTTCCGGGGAGCATATTCGAAGATGGGAATATCTCTTTGTAAGGCTGCTGCAATAGCCACTCCCTGGGCTCTTCCCAATTTTAGCATCGATTGTACGTTTTTTCCGAAAAATTGGGCTTCGATAGCTAATTCGTCGGGCTGATAAGTATCAATGACCTGTAAGGTGCGTTTGAATATGTGTTGTAGTTTGATGTAAGGATCACTTACCTTATTCATATCCACAATGCCCGATACAACCAGTTCAGGCTTTCTGTTTTTTCCGAAAACCCTGATGATAGCATACCCCATAAAATTTGTGCCGGGATCAATTCCCATAATCAGTCTTTCCATCAGATTTCAGTCAATGTACTACTAAAACAAATATATCGGTTGTGATATTTCCGGATGATTTTATTTTCAATGAGAGGTAACCAGTTTTCTATAAAATGGTTCTGCTGCTGTTCGGAATCAAAAATAACCTGCAGAGAGTAAGTTTTACCTTCGGGCTGGTCGATGGATACTTTGGTGAAAATAATATCGTTGCAAAGCTGATTTTCCTTTAAGGGGGCGATATAATGTTCACGCATGAAGCTGATCCATTCTTTTTCAATATTTTCGTCGATAATAAAACTTGTGTTGAATATGGTGCGCATAGCCTTTTTGTAATAGTAACGATTCCTTCCGGACAAAGTTAAAAACTTTTATTTTTTTACAGCCTCTTCTCCGTTGTTTTCCTTTCCGGTTTCCCGGTATAATCTTCCTGCTTCAACACTATATACACTTCCTGAGTATTCCGACACCAATAGTTTATATAATTCTTTGGCTTCTGCAGGTGCGTCTGTTTGGGCTTTTAGTCCGGCCAATTTGAATATTGCTTCAGCCTGGATATAAGTTTGGCCGGAATTTTCTTTCAGGGTCTCCAAAAGTTGTATCGCTTCCTGATACTGAAAATTGCGGGCAAGGACATCGGCTTTAAGTAGAGTGGAGTAATCTGCAATTCCCGGGGCACTGTTCCGGATAAGGCTATCTAAAACAGGAAGGGCCGTTTTATCTTCCTGACGGAAGAGCAGATATTCAGTTTGTGCCAGTTTTTGCAAATCCTGATTATTACCGCTTTCATCGTCGTTCGTATGCAGGAAGTGGGCCATTTTAATGGCGTCATTGGAAATTAGTTTGCTGGTGGCACCTTTCAGCACGTCGAACTGTGCTTTGGCCCATAACAGATCTCCGGCGTAG